>CAYYMM010000016.1:0-48790 GCA_964472395.1 uncultured bacterium
CGCCGGCCTGTACCCCAATCTCCTTCCATCGAACATCGCCCCTCAGTTCAGTCTCTCCATTCACAATTCCGCCTCCAGCCCCCTCACACTGAAAATCATGCTCGGCGTGGCGCTCGTGTTCGTTCCGATCGTGATCGTCTATCAATCGGTCGTTTATCACTTCTTCCGGCACAAATTGACGCCGGATGATCTTTTATACTAACCATTCCGGAATTCCGGAGAGAGAGGCATGCATGGCCAGTTTGAAAGGAACCAGAACGGAAAAGAACATACTGACCGCATTCGCGGGCGAATCGCAGGCTCGAAACCGGTACACCTACTTTGCATCGCAGGCGAAGAAGGAAGGTTTTGAGCAGATCGCGGCGGTATTCGAGGAGACGGCGAACCAGGAAAAGGAACACGCCAAACGGCTGTTCAGTCTGCTGGAAGGCGGCGAGGTTGAAATCGTTGCGGCGTTTCCGGCGGGGCAAATCGGCACGACGCTGGAGAACCTGCATGCGGCCGCACACGGCGAAGAACACGAGTGGAAGTCGATGTATCCCGAATTCGCCAAAGTCGCCCGGGAAGAGGGGTTTGAAAAAGCGGCCAAGTTGTTCGAGTTCATTGCGGTCGCCGAGAAGTATCATGATGAGCGGTATCGGGCACTCGCTGCGCATGTCGAAGGCGGCACCGTGTTCAAGCGGGACGAACCGGTGACCTGGCGATGTCGGCATTGTGGTTACACCCACACCGGGACGGAAGCGCCCAAAGCCTGCCCGGCGTGCGCGCATCCTCAGGCCCATTTCGAGGTGCTCTGTAATCACTATTGATTTTTCGGCCTCTCCGGTCAACTAAATAGAAACCCCCTCGATCGAGGGGGTTTTTTTATTGATGTGCGCCCGGCAGGGAGCACCTTCTTGGAGGAAATATGACACCATCCAGTCCTCCACATACCCAGCCGGGGGACGTGTTAACCCTTTGAGACCGCGCTCGATATCCAGTTCAAATTTCTCTCGAGGATACGATCGAGTAGCTCTTACTTTTCCCGTTCGTCGCTCATAACTCTACTGTGAAATCTAACGTCAAGGTGAGGCGTGGCTGGAAGCCGTCGCCTCCACTGCCTTGTTGTGTCCTTGCCGTGTCACTTTAGATAGAACTCCCTCGAGTAGGGGCGTCATGAGATTCAGTTTCTTCATCTGGATAGCAAAATTCCACAAAGTCTCGAACTTCTTCCAGCCACTCGTGTAGCAGAAGTGTTTGAGTTGGTGTTTCAGTGTTCCGTGAAACAGGCTCGCCTGAGCGATATTCTTCCACTCGTAGAACTTCTTGTAGGAGTAATCATAGCCATCTTTCAGTTCTTGTACTGTCATTCGAACCGGCATATACGTGACGTGACGCGTGTCAAAAAAATCCCAGTTGTCCGTCGTCATCCGTCCTGAATCTTGCATCTCCTTATAAAAGGCAGTTCCTGGGTAGGGTGTCGCGATATGGAAGGTCGCAGTCGTAATCCCTCTTTCTACTGCCCAATCAACCGTTCGGTCAAAAACGTTGGCGTCATCGCCATCCAAGCCGAAGACAAAACTACCGTTGATCATGATGCCTAGGTCATGCAACCGATCAATCGCTTGTTCATAGTTTCTTCCTGGGTTCTGCCGCTTATTGCTCTGGAGGAGATTTTCATCAGTTAGGCTTTCAAATCCGACGAAGAGACTACGCAGACCAGCTTCAGCAGCGTGTTCGATAAGGTCGCCATCAAGGATGGAATTAACCGTTGCTGCTCCTTGAAATATTCGACCCATCCCCTTCATTCCGTGGAATAGATCTTTTGCGAATCGATGATGCCCGAGAAGGTGATCGTCAAGGAAGTAGAGGTGGTGACCCGGCAACCGCTCAATCTCCGCGAATGCGGCATCAACTTGCTGAACATAGAAAGACTTACCGCCCTGATAAAATGCGTCCTTATAGCAGAAGTTACAATGATGGGGGCAACCCCGCGTAACAACAATGGAATTGGGAACGAGATATAGTCTTCTATCAATTAAATCGCGACGAATTGGTGGAACAGTGGATATTGTTCTGCTTGTTGAGACATACCTTTTAGCCACCTCATTCCTTCGTAAATCTATTAGAAATCTCGGAAAAGATTCCTCTGCAGGCCCGAGGAAAATGGCATCTGCGTGTTCGGCAGCTTCATCGGGAAGAGATGTGACATGCAGGCCTCCTAAGATCACAAACACACCTTTTCTTCGGTAGTGATCAGCAATTCTATAGGCCCGGTAGGCATTTGTGATATACACTTCAATCGCAACAACATCAGGTGAATCATTCAGATCCAATCTCTGAACATGCTGATCAACGATCTGAGCTTCATCGTCCTTGGATAGATAAGCTGCCAACGTGGCAAGCCCGAGCGGAGGGAAAAGCGAATATTTGATCGGCCTCCAGAATGGGCTCTCAGATTCAGTCAGAGAAGGAAGGATGAATTTGAATTTCATTCTTTTTACATAACGCCACGCTGAGGCAAGTGGCGACCGGGGCGTGAGATTGCAACCTGCGTGCACCCGCCGCTTTCCACCAGCGTCTGGTTCGGCGATTCAGTCATACTCAGCCTCGAAATTCCGGCACATCCCTGCTCAACTCGTAATGGCCTATAATAGCGTCATGGCAAATGGAACACACGAGCCCTCTCTCCTGCCCGTCATGCGTGCCTCGATGTACGTGATCCTCCACACAATCAGAGAATGCGAACACGTTGCGGATCGCCGTGATGTCGAGGTAGCAGTCGAAGTAAACCCATTCCCGGCAGTTCTTGGACCATGCCGCCCCGCGGAACGTTTCTCGAATCCCGCGTCCGATGATCGCCTGTTCAAGTGCTCTGAGGTGTTCGCAAGTCATGGTGCGGAACTTCACGCCGAACAATGTTATTCAGCAGTTTTCTTCTCATCTTCGTTATTTAATCACAGTCTCTTTTGATGTGCAAAAATATACCAGTATTGCCCCTAAAGACCGCCGACTTACCAAATCGAATGGAATGCCGATCTAATCGATTTCCGCCTCCTCGTTGTCGTTGTCGTTGTCGTTGTCGTAATCGTTTTCGATGCCACCGTATTGCTCCGAAACTTCGCGCATTTCATGATTCATCTCACCCGGTCTCGTCAGCATCGAAACTACGCGGATGACAATGCTGCGTCGCGGGTGATCTCGAATAAGCGAAAGATTGACAGCGAGCCGGGAGGAATCAAGTTGGTTGTGGGCAGATCGCATTGTTTGTTTCGATTACGATTACGATTACGACAACGATTGCGACAACGATCAGGACAGCCGCAACCGTTCCGCGGGCGATTCACTGACAACGAGTTCCGCGTGGGCCGAAACTGATCATCGACCACCGACTTACAAGATCGGGGGGGAATACGTTTCTGATCGATTTCCACCTCCTCGTTGTCGTTGTCGTTGTCGTAATCGTTTTCGATGCCACAGTATTGCTCCGAAACATCGCGCATTTCATGATTCATTTCACCCGGTCTCGTCAGCATCGAAACTACTCGGATGACAATGCTGCGTCGCGGGTGATCTCGAAGAAGCGAAAGATTGACAGCGAGCCGGGAGGAATCAAGTTGGTTTTGGGCTAATCGCATTGTTTGTTTCGATTACGATTACGACAACGACAACGATTGCGACAACGATCAGGACAAGCGCAAGTGTCCCTCGGAACATCATGTCTGTCTTCCTCTTGCCGAACGTCAGTCTTCACGCTCTGAGGAAGCCGCACCCGGCGCGGGTTCCGAAGTCGCATGCAGGGCTTGGTTGGTTTCTGTCCTCTCCTGATCTCTCAGTTTCCATCCACAAAAGGCAATTGATCCGACAGCAAAGCCTGTGATGAAGAGATAGAGGTAGTCCACGCCAGGCAGCGCCTTGCCAGGCAAATATTGCTTCACACTGGCAATGGGCCACGTAAGCACGATGAGCGCATTTCTGCCAGTGGCGGAGACGGCCGCAGTGAGAGCCGACGGTGGTGGGTCCCATGGTTCAGGAAAGACACCACCCTGCACCGCCATCAGGATAGCAAAGAAGCACAGGCAGCAGTAGAATACGCCTGCAAGCGCACCCCACTTCAACCATGCCTTGATGCCGTTCATCTTGTTCATCATCGTGAAACCAACGGTGAAAATCAGCCACCAGCCGTAGCTCTGCGAAGGCTGGTCAGCTGCATGTTTTTTTTATACCGGAACTCCATAATCATATAAAAATTCTGGATCGAAGTCCAAATTGATTGGCCACTGAATAGAATCAAAACTGATTTTTACTGAATTAAACAAAGCGATATTTTTTAACTCCTCAAATCTGCCTTGTTCCAGGAATGGCGTTGCATCAAATATACGCTCTTCGTTGTTTTCAAATTTCAACAGCAACCTGTAGTTTTCAAGAGGTTTTACATCAACGACAGATAAATACACGTTATCCTCCTGTTTACTTTAACGGATCGATTTTAAAAGGCAATTCACCTTTTGTTGCAAGTTCCCAATTAGCCAATAATTCTTCTTTATGAATTTCAGCCCAGGCGACAACCATTTTTGACTGCTTCGTCGGCAAATTCCCTTCCAGAATTTCGCAGCTATTGATATCAACGATGGATTTGAAATTCTGATAGTAGGCATGAAAGTGAGGTGGATGATGCTCTCATGGAGAGCAATACATCCTGATAATTATCCCAAAAAACATCGAAATCGTTGGCATTACTGTATCTCCTATTGCCAAATCAAAGCATCACATGACCGGGCTGGCATGCCAACCGGGTTACAACAAGTATATCAGAATCCTGACTTTCAATCATGTGTCTGAAAAGAAGACGCAGCAACAAGTTTTCGAGATTTCTTCAATCAACTCGCTCGTTGCCTGCCACTACTCTTTGCCCGGAATCAACCGGAACAGGATGTGCGCCTGGTCTGTCTTTGTGTCGGAATGGGTATCCGTGAACCCCCGCTGTCTGGCGGAAATGGTTTGAATTCAATCGAGCCGAACAATCCGATTCTCGCGATTCCAAGGTTGCACAACATCAAGCGATTATGCTCAAGACGAATCGCCAATTCAAAGTTGATTGGAACCACATTCTTCTTCCCATCCGGAGATGATTAAGCAATCGTTCGTTCCACCTGGGATTTACTGAATAATCATTCCGACCAACCGAATGTCGTGTCTGCCACATTGCTGACAAGTTCGCTCTGGTGCAAAACTACGGCATATATTTTTGCTCCATCAAACTCGCCGGCGCCGGCAGGCCATATGAATTCCGGTACGATGCAAATTTTCTCATCAGTGTGACCAATAAAATCCTTATCCATCCAGTCCATCTCCGGTGGATATCGAACCCAGGAGGGAAAGAACCAGAAATCCCCCGTTCCAATTGTAAGCGCCACGAAGAGCTGTTCGTCGAAGAGTTCCTGTCCCAAATTGAAAATTCTCACTTTAGCAAAGAATGGCATGCCTGGACGAAATTCAACATCGGATATCCGAATACTCAAGTAAACACCGTGTGAAGGGATAACAAAACGAATGGGTATTCGAACCAGATTGCGACGATATCCCCAGCCACCCGGCTCGAAGTTGTCCATGTTCTGCATTTAGTACAGAAATGCGTATTGTCCAACGTGCGTTGAAGAGCACTGCACTTCTGCTGTCCGTGAACTCGTACCACAATCCCCACTTTGGCTTCACGTACTGTCTGCCACAACGGCACTTTGTGACGTTGGCAAAACCGGGAATGCTGCTCGATTCAAAATCGTCCCAATCGGAGGTGCCGCATCGGCATGGTGGGTGGATCTTGTCCATTTTTCCAAACCACCACCCGTAAACAAAGATGCCGATAAATCCTGTGGCGGCACCGGTGAATGCACCACCAGCGATGAAGTTGCTGGAGCTTGAACGGAAGATAAGATCGAGGAGCCAAGCGGCACCGGCACCGATTGAGCCACCGACGAGGAGAACCGCCATGAATATGAGAAGCTCGACTAGGGTCATCTCTTATCTTCTTTCGCGAACGCTCGCCTTCACTTTCGGCGCGGAACGCGACGTAAAGTGCGAGGCGTGGTTGGCCTCAATTCTCCTTCGTCCTTCGGTCTGAAACGGTAAATCCCTTCTTGGTCACCGATACGTAGATGATTTCCGAGACCAGTTTCTTGTCCGAATTGTAGAACATCCGGTCGAAACGGAAATGGACCGTGTAACCTCCCAGTTCTTCATATCCGCCTTCATGGGTTGTGCGTAGCGATGACAATGGGAATCCGGCCAGTTTTGCGAGGTCAGTCGCGGGGAGCGTATGGGTTTTGCCGAACGCCTGAATGATGAATTTCTCCCATCCCTTCTCTCCGGTCTTCATTTCGCACGAAACATCGCCGGCTTCCGCCGTCTTTCCGCATTGAATGACGGCGGATGTCCAGCCCAAGGACTCCTCCTCCGACGCGGTCGCGGCGAATGCCGGAATGATCGCCGCCACCAGCAGGGCAGTCATCGTCATTTTCATCATGTTCTCCTTGGCCAACGCTCCGGCTGTGCGGCGCCGGCGGCATAGTGTTACGTTAAATACTCAAGCGTTGCTCCCGGCGTCCGACACAAGCCGGTTGTTAGGCTTCTTTAATTCTTCGATCAAGGCTTTTCTTGAATTCAAACCACACCGTTCGATAAGGAACCTGATATCCTGGGCTTGTTGCGGAGATGAGACGAAGTTTCGTTTCCATCTTCCGATTTTATGGATCTTGCCGTGATATGCGGCATCCCAAGCCATAGAAGCACCTTCTGTTAACGAACAAGGCTCGAATTCATCTTCAGTAAGGAGTTCAATGTAGTCGTGTAAAAGTTTGGTGAACTCCTCTCGTGGACCTTTTTCACCTATGCATCGTAAAAGACGCACTACGGTTACAAAGTTGCCAGTCCTCTTTGCCCAATCAATAGGAAGCCAGCCCATTACGGGCACATTTACCTGACTTGGATTTTCCAAAATCACTTTCTCTATACCATCAAGATCGTGTGCGACAATTGCTGACGTGAGTTCTGTCATAGTTGCTTCTGGCCTAACGGCGAAGCTGAGGCTCGCTGTCAAGCGTCGCCTCCAGATTCTTGTTGGGCAAGTTTCCTTATATTATTGAAATAATTCCACAGTAACGTAGCTACCAGGCTTGAAAATACACCGATCATAAAAGCAATGCTCCACTCGATCCACCGGTCTAGAGGATTTCGCTTCCCTGCGTATGTGAGTAAGGCTTTTACTTTATCTCTATCAGTATCCAGAATGGTCTCAATGGTAGATTTTTCTTCCTTGAGCTTAAGTAAGCTGTCAGAAAGGTTCCTGAGAGTGCCTTGCTGAGACGAAACATATTCTTGAAGCTCACTAAGGGATACTTGAATTCTATCTAACTCCACAATTTGATTTTCAATAGTAGGCTTAGGGGTCTGAAACCAATTAAAGCCGAGGTTAGCTGAAAAACCGAGAATGACCGAGATTATGAGACCAAGCATTGACAAGAGCATCGAGTGCCACCACCTGCTCTTAAGCTGCGTTGCTGAGAGTGGAATAACTATATGGTTCTCAGAATGGTCTCTGAGAACAACATGGCTTCCACGTTCCACCAACCGGACGTTTCTGGCTTGGATGGCATTTCCATCCGAAAGAAAGATTGTAACGCCGCCACCGGAATTCTTAGACCAACGCACGATGCGATGGCCAGTGAGGTGTTTTTTTACGTCAATGAGGTTCTCAGCTTCTATCGGCTTTGGCACATTGCCTCCTTATGCCCAACGCCCCGCCTCATTTTCGGCGCGAAGCGACGTAAAATGCAGGCTATTGTTAGCCAGCATTCAGCCCGGCTCTTGACAGCAGTTCTTTGGCTTTCTCCTCTTGTCCAAGTCTTGAAGCCCATTGAACCGCCTCTCGTATGGTGTGCTGATACCAGCTCGATGCTGGCGATTCTTTACTGAGTTGACGGGCAGCCTCTTCAAAGGCCTTATTGAACTTGTCGCGCCAATCTTCTGCCCCGATCATCGCATAGAAACCCGCCAGAGTGACAAACGCATATGACGGAAGTCGGCCACCCTTAGCGAGCGACTCAATTGCCGCGATTGCCTGTTCAATATATCCCATCTCCCTATTTCGCACCGCAATGTTGTGCAGTTCGGAATATATCAACTCGCACTGAACGACAGGATTGTCCTTGATGACATCAAGAGCATGAGACCAAGCCCTCTCTCTTACTGTGATAGGCTGGACATCCTCTTCATGGAGAGCGTTGTCTTTGTAAACATACGCTTGCCCGAAAACATTCTCCAGGCGCAGCTTCCTCATTGTGTGACTTGGCTTGGGGTCGATTTCTGCACAGAGCGTCGAGAGTATGAGCGCCTCATGGTCTAGGTCGAGCGTGGACGCCACAGAACTGGAGTTGAAGAGCAGGTTGGGATCAACGTGCCCTTGCACTCCGAGGCGAATGATTGTCTTCAGGTTTTCAAGGGCTCTTTCTCGGTCACCTTCTGCCAGTTCATGTTTGCCGGCGATCTCACGCGCAACAACGTACGCTGCGTAGGCATCCGTGCTTGATGGATGCAGCGTTTCGTCACTGTCCAGAATGGTGCGCTTCTCTTCAGTCTTGAATGAGAAAGTCCCGCCGGTGTCAATGACTGACAGGTAGTTCTTCTCGTCCTTGAAATCACTTGGGGCGTATAGATTGTTTGGCTTCTTGTATAGAACCACAAAGAACGCAAGTACCAACATGAACGGGAAGGCCATCACGAACCAGACGAAAATCAACTGGACACTCTCGGTCAGAGACACAAGAACAACGGAACTTGCCACTTCCGCTAACGCTGCAAAGATGGCGATGATTGTGAGTGGATTGCTGACTTTCTTAACTTTCTCCAGCATGTAACTGCCCTCCATTCTATCGACAGTCATCTATCTGTGCCTGGCTAACGTTCGCCATCACCGGCGCGGCTTGTCCGCGTCCGTGTGCATGGCGTTGTTATGCGATTCCAAGAAAACGGCGCATCGCTTCAACCCCTCAATATTCCCGGGATATTTCAGCAGTTCTAGCGCCTCTTCTTTCCGGCACCATTTTGACTCATCATGTTCGATGGACAATATCGGCTCTTGGCCCACTTGGAACAGGGCAACAAAGACATGCTCAACTATCTCTTGTACCCCGGATGCATACAAGTGGTGCCACTCATCTTGCACAGGGAAGGAATAGGAAAAGCCGATAGGATTGATCTGGGAAGAGACTAAACCGGTCTCCTCCAGCAATTCACGCTTAGCCGCCAGCTCAAGCGATTCATCGCCTTCGAGACCTCCTGTAACGCCTTGCCAAAAACTGGGCAACCCCAATTTCGGAAGCGGTACACGATGAAATAGCAGATAGTTCCATTCACTATCCATTAGCCTGACCGGATAGACCAAAACTTGTACGGGCTGCCTCATATT
The DNA here is from genome assembly GCA_964472395.1 of uncultured bacterium. GTDB lineage: Bacteria > CSSED10-310 > CSSED10-310 > CSSED10-310 > CALFER01 > CALFER01. Next base: position 9,443 of record CAYYMM010000016.1, read on the forward strand.
CCTTCTCGCATAACAAGTTATTCAACAGTTTTCTGCTCATCTTACATAGTAAACCACAGTTGCTATTGACGTGCAAGCCATTTCTTGCTATTATCTAACTGGATATTTTAACTGATTCGCTAATCAAGAGGTTTTCTGGATATCTTGTGAAAAGCATCCCCGACAACATCGCCAACATCTTTTCTAAACGAATGGACGCAGCACACATTCCACTCGAAGACCGCCGTCAATACCTCAAATGGCTCCGATTCTACCTCGATTTCTGCCAAAAATACGATTTCTCACCCACCGATCCGAATAGCCTGCTTCCCTTCTTACAAAAATTAACCGAAAAAGGACAGTCACCTGCCAAACAACGTCAGGCGACCCAAAGCGTCAGGGTTTACTTCGATATCGAAAAAAAACTCGTGTCTCAGCATCATTCGAGCGATGTCGGTTCTTCAGAAACGCATCCCCCTGCAACGGTCACTCCTTGGGATGCCGTCTTCCAAACATTGCGGGATACCATCCGCCTCCGCAATTACTCCTACAAAACATATACAACCTACGCCGGATGGATCAGCCGCTTCGAGCAATTCGTCAATTCCAAACCCCCAGACCAAATCCAAATGCAGGATGTGAAGGCATTCCTTACAACACTCGCTGTTCATTCACATGTCGCCGCCTCCACGCAAAACCAAGCATTCAACGCTCTTCTTTTTCTGTTTCGTCATATACTCAAACGAGAAGCCGAATTCGATGCATCGGAGGGCATCGTTCGCGCCAAGCAGAAAAAATATGTCCCTGTCGTCCTGACACGCGGCGAAGTTGATCTCGTCATCAGCAAATTGCGATATCCTTACGATATTATCACCAAATTGCTTTATGGCTGCGGCCTTCGGCTTTTCGAATGCTTGAACCTGCGAATGCACTGCCTGAACCTCGATGAACGCATCCTCACCGTTCATGACGGCAAAGGCCAGAAAGATCGCACTGTTCCGCTACCAAAAACCATCATGAGCGAACTGCTGGACCATATAGAAAAAGTCAAAACCTCATTCGAAGCTGATCTTGATGCCTGTTTCAACGGTGTTTTCATGCCACGTGCATTCGATAAAAAATCTCCCGGTGCCGCCAAAGAATTCCCCTGGCAATGGCTGTTCCCTGCAAAAATTCTGACGTTCGTCCCCGAAACCAACGAGTACCGCAGATACCATCTTCACGAAACCCATATTCAAAAAGCCCTCCATACGGCGGTCCGACGCTCGAAACTGATGAAACGCGTCTCGGCCCATACTTTCCGTCACAGCTTCGCCAGCCATTTATTGCAGGCAAACGTCGATATCCGGACTATCCAGCAGATGCTCGGTCATAGCGATGTCCGCACCACGATGATTTATACGAACACGGTCAAAAGCCGCACCATCAAGGAACAACAGAGTCCGCTGGATATGGAACCAAGTCGTCTCGACTCAAACACTAATTGAATGAGTCATCCGAACCAACTCAAGAGTCATCGCTTCATCTAGAGCCACCTTTCTGAAAAGTCCAGTATTTTCTTTATTTTTTCGATTGCTCTGAATTACATGCGTTATCAGATCTTCCCGATGGCGTATAGCGTTCGTCGCGTTTTTCCCGGACAGGCGGAGATCTGTATGGTTTGCTTTCCCTTCCGGGGTCTTCGGGATGCGGGCACGGGCAACCCCGTCACCCAACTCGATGCCCATGGTGTTCTTCTACAGAATCTGTCCCTGAAGCCCGATCGTGATCTTCTCCAGCGGAATCGACACACCGGACTCCGCCAGAGCCTGTTCCACCACATGCGGTAATCCGGAACAGCACGGCACTTCCATTCTCAGGATCGTCACACTCCGGATCGGAACATTCGAGAAAATCTGCAGGAAGCGCTCGTGATACAGGTCCATATCATCGAACTTGGGGCATCCCATCATCACGACTTTTCCATCGAAGAAATCCCGCTGAATCGAAGGATATGCGACGGGCGCACAATCCGCCAGAATCAGCAGATCCGCATTGCGCAGAAACGGAGCGTGCGGCGGAATCAGCCGGATCTGGACGGGCCAGTTCACCAGTCGTGACGGCTCCGTTCCCAGCACCGTTTTTCCGCCGACAGACGCAGGTTGAGGGGAAAACTGCTTCATCACCGCGGATGGACAGGTGAATCCGGCATGCGCATGCCCGTGATGTCTATGCTGTGGGCCGTGGGTTCCCGGCTTCTTACCGAGAGCGGCTTCGACGGCCGCCTCGTCAAACGCATCGGCCTCACGTTCGATGATCGTGATCGCATCCATCGGACAGGTCCCCAGACAAGCTCCCAGGCCGTCACAGTAGGAATCCGATACGAGTTTCGCTTTTCCGTCGATGATCTTGATCGCACCTTCCGCGCATGCCGTCGCACATTGCCCGCACCCGTTGCACTTCCGCTCGTCGATCTGCACGATTTTCCGTTTCATACACCACTCCTGTCAGGTTACCCGATAACCCGCCCTGAGCTCCTCCGGAGCTGCCTCCGGAGGAGTAATTTACTTGTTAAACGTCGATGTCGACTCGATCAGCCCAGAATCGCCTGGAGATCGGCATCCGGTGTGGTGATCGGCTTCAGATTGAAGTTCTGCACCAGAACATTCAGCACATTCGGCGTGATGAATGCGGGCAGCGACGGTCCGATATGGATGTTTTTAATGCCGAGCGACAGCAGGGTGAGGAGGATGGCGACCGCTTTCTGTTCGTACCACGAGAGCACGAGTGAGAGGGGCAGTTCGTTGACGCCGACACCGAAAGCCTTCGAGAGCGCCACCGCGATCTGGATGGCCGAGTAGGCATCGTTGCACTGACCGATGTCGAGCAGGCGCGGAATGCCGCCGATATCGCCGAGTTCCTTGTCGAAGAAGCGGAACTTGCCGCACGCCAGGGTCAGCACAACGCAATCCTTCGGGACTTTTTCGACGAACTCCGTGTAGTAGCTCCGGCCCGGCTTCGCGCCATCGCACCCGCCAACGAGAAAGAAATGGCGGATCGCACCGGCCTTCACCGCGTCGATCACCTGGCCCGCAACCGACATGACGGCATTGCGACCGAATCCGACCATGACGGTTTTTCCCGGTTGGTCTTCCGTGAATCCCGGCATCTCGAGCGCCTTCTGAATCACGGCACTGAAATCACCGTTCTGGACATGCGTCACACCGGGCCAGCCCACGAGTCCTGTCGTGAAGATGTTGCCCTTGTAGGATTCGACCGGTTTCTGGATGCAGTTCGTCGTCATCAGGATCGCACCGGGGAACGCCGCGAATTCCTTGGCCTGGTTCTGCCATGCCGTGCCGTAGTGTCCGTAAAAATGCTTGAATTTCTTGAGTTCGGGATAACCATGACACGGAAGCATTTCACCGTGGGTGTAAATCTGGATCCCCTTACCTTCCGTCTGGACGAGCAGATCGTGCAGATCCTTCAGGTCATGACCCGACACGACAATGGCCTTGCCTTTCTTCGCCCCGAGCGGTACGACCGTCGGCACGGGATGGCCATAGACGCCTGTATTCGCTGCATCGAGAATCTCCATCGCCTTGAGATTGGTCTCGCCGCACTTCATCGCCAGCCCAACCCAGTCGTTCACGCCGAGATTCCGATCGAGAGTCGCCGCCATCGCTTCATAGATGTAGGCATAGATCGAGTCGTCTTCCTTGCCCAGAATATGCGCGTGATCCGCATAGGCCGCGAGTCCCTTGATGCCGTAGATCGTCGTTTCCTGGAGCGATTTGACGTCCGGATCGATCGATGTGTCGTACTTGACACCCATCGTCTGAGCCTGCTCGACCAGATCACTGACGGTCACGGCCGGTTTGAACGTCAGAGCCGCATCCCGGATCGTGACGGTTCCGCCTGCCGCTTCCAGTTTGCTCTTCATCTGATCCCGATATGTCACGCACTGATGAATCAACGGAACGAAACGGGCATCGTCGAAATTGACGTTGGTGACGGTCGAAAAAATCGCCTCGAGCGTGAAGCGGTCGATTTCAGGCACCTTGATTCCGCGCCTGCGCGCCGCATGAGCATAAACAGAGAGGCCTTTCACGGCATGGATCAGCATGTCCTGAAGCGCTGCCGTCCCGGGTTGCTTCCCGCAGACTCCAACGACCGAACACCCCTGCCCCTTTGCGGTCTGTTCACATTGAAAACAAAACATAACTGACTCCTTTCCGTTCTGATATCGGTTACCGGATCTTTCCCGATCCTGATCAGAATATATGTCCTTCCTGACCCGTTATCCTTGACTTAAGTCAAGCCCCGGATAAAAAACGGAACACGGCCTCGCGCAATCGCGCCTATGATCCGTGCATCCCGACCGCCTCGTGATCCATCGCCAGCACGCTGAGATGAACCGGATGCACCAGCACGGCATACCAATCCAGAATGATCTCGGGGAGGGGACCTTCACCGAGATCCGCGGAGAGAATCACAATCGGATCGACCGAGTAACCCCCCGGGAGAGGGCGCAGCGCGATCGGACACGGGGAGGAATCGAACGACGGCCACGATGGTTCAACGCACAGAAACACCGGAAGGTTCCCGACGAGCACGGCCAGATACAGGTCACAATCGATGTTACCGCGCTGATTATCGAGACTGAATGTCAGGCTGAGCGTATCGCCGGCGAAATAGTCCATCTGGTTGAGCGCGATATCGAGTTCCAGAGACGGCGGGACAGCCGGCAGAGCCGATGTGCGCCACAGATTCGCCCGTCCGGTCGGCCAGGGCGCGTCACGCCCCTGCGCGCCCGGCAGATCAAACGCAATGACTCCCGTCGCCGCCGTTGCCGCCACCAGTTCCAGACCGGAATCCCCGTCGATGTCCGCGAGCGTCGGCGCACCCAGAATGCCGTTCCATTCACCCGGATCCTGGGGCAGATCGATCTGATGGAGCAGGTTTCCTTCCGCAGACAGCACATGGAGTCTGCCCGCGGCCCCACTGCTCTTCTGCGTCCACGAACCGAACATCACCTCCAGCGGCCCATCACCCTCCAGATCGGCAACAACCACCTCACCGGCGAAACGATAGAACCCCTCACCCGGAATCGTGACGGCGAACGGCCATGAACCGAACTCGGCACCATCCAGCCGGAACGCATGCACGAAGCCGTCATAGGCCGGGTAAATAATTTCCAGGAAACCGTCACGGTCGAGGTCCGCAAGTGTCGGGTTGGGCTGGCAGTTCTCGATGATTTCCCAATCCTGTTCGAGCGGCGCCCATGCGCCGGGAGAAGGAGGCGCAGGCAGCACCGTCCAGTCGAAGGCACCGCGGGCAAAACGCGACCGGTCCGCATTAAAGATGAGGGGGACCGTATAGAGGTCCGTGTAAGGATCGGTGTCACAGTTGTGGACGTTTCCCGTGAGCACGATTTCGAGCGTGCCGTCCTTGTCGAGATCCGCGATGGAGGGCGACGCGGCGGCGAAATTCGGACGATGTTCGATTCCACAGTTACCCCAGCCGCGGATTTCGGGTTCCAGATCGACCCAGACGCCGACCTGACCCCAGAATTTCGATCCGTACATGCCGTTTGCGGGGATGCATGACCCGTCATCGTTGAACGCGCAGACATAATGGGTGTCGTTCGGCCCGATGATCTCGGATACACCGTCCATGTCGATATCGGCGGACGCGAGATTCTGGTTGTAGCATCCCGCCGCATAGCAGGGACCTTCGTGCTGCGGCCAGCCCGGACGAATCACACCGGTGTGTTCGTGGACGTACCACTCCTGATCGTCCCCGTTGGAGGTGGAAGCTGTCAGGATCTCGAGATCGCCGTCGCCGTCGAGATCGTCGAGGGCGAGCGAGCGCATCTCACTGGAAGGGGCCGGGCAAATCGGCCAACCCGGCAGGAATTCGCCGGTGATCGACAGCGCGCAGACCCAGCCGCCGGAATGGGCGGTGACAATATCGAGACTGCCGTTGTGGTCGATATCACCGATCGCGACGGAACTGAAACTGCGCCCGACCGACTCGGATCCCGTGTCATGGATGTCGTGGCCGTTGTATACGCTCCAGTACTCGGCACCGGTGGCGGCGTCGAGCACCCATGTCTTGTAGGACGAGTAGATGACTTCGAGGGAGCCGTTCCCGTCGAGATCGACCACGGCGGGGGATCCATACCAGCCGGTCATGCACCACGATGTGCAACCGCCGCGCTGCCAGAGAAGTTGAGGGGTGCCGATGGCATGCACGGGCGTGAAAAAAGCGATCGTTGCAACGAAAAGAAAGACGAACGTGCCGATGCGCGATGGTGCGTTCATGTCCGATCCTCCAGTAAAGAGTATTATATCACACTTTCAGGGCATCGGTCTGCGAAACGCCCGATTTTCCGCCCGGTCACTCGCCCCAGCCGAACTGAAACGAACTCATGGTTCCGAAAATGCCCGAGACATCCGGCGTCACGATCGCCGCGTGAAACAGGATACCGGTCGCCGAACCGGCGCCCTGCGGCCAGGCGAACTCCGGAAGCACCGATATCCGTGTCTCGCCGACAGGCAAAGACGGATACGCGGTCAGATATGAATCGAGTGCGCTCGAGAAGGAAGGCGCAAAGTAGTATTGGCCGTAAACATCCAGCAGGACGAATACCGGATATCCCGTCAGAGCCTCGGTTCCGGCATTGCAGACCACGACGTCACACCGGCACGGATCGCCTGCCGTATAGTATTCGGCTGGCATCTCGACCGTAACACCGGTCTGCTGACAGTCATCGGGAGGCCTTGTCGGCGTCGGGGTCGGTTCGGGAATATCCAATCCGAAAAAGGTGAGCATGGCTGCGAGCAACCGCTCCGGATCGCCGCCATCCGGAGTCGACTGAATCCCCCCGAATTTGATGTTGGAACCGATCGTCCGGTACTGGATGCGATTCGAAGCAACCATACAGTCGTAGATCGGATACACATTTTTCAGAACCGTCACAGAACCGTTGACCGCCTCGATCCGATTGATCCACCCGTTGAATGGGGTGTCTTTGGAATAATAATAGATCGGGTCGGCGGCAAACGAACCGGCTCCGGGCTGAAATGGACCGGTGTCCGTCTCGGCATTTCCTGACCCGATCCACTGGATGTCAAAACCATCCATCAACGGTCCGCCGGAGCTTTGAAGCCAGATTTCGCCGCTTTCGAGATACAGATTCCCGCCGTTGAACAAGTATGTCGCCAATCGGTTTTCTTCCTCGTCTGTCGGAAAGTACGGGCCGGAATTCCTGACGCCGAGACACAGAAAGATGCTGTCGTAGGTGGACAATTCCTGGGGGATCGATGTCATGTACGGCGCATCCGGAAAATACCGGCGAATGCCATCGCGGAGAACCGGACCTGAGTTTTTCTGGTTTTCCAGATCGATGATCAGCACCGGCACATTTTCCAGAATGGAGAACGCATGATAACCGGAGGTCGGATGAAACGATGAATTCGGTGACTGAGCCTGATCCACTGCAGCGATCCGGTATTGAACCTGATCGCCCGGGCTCAATCCCGCGAACGCTTCGACGGTATATCCTTCCCGGGATTGCATGGGGATGGTTTGAGTGGGGCCGCCGTTGATGCGGAACTCGAGCGTGACGGAGGCAACTCCGAGCCCGTCCGTCGCGATGGCATCGACCCGCCGGGGCAGTTGCAGCACCGAGCAGTCATCGAGAGGCACGTGTGCGATGAGGGGAGGAGTGGTGTCGGGGCCGGCATAAAACGTATACCGTTCCGCCGGAGCGTCGAACGGGAAAAACCGGCCGCATCCCGCGTCGTTCGCGACCTGGATATAGTAGTAGACGGATGTATCGACCATGGGAGGGGGTATTTCGGCGGTATAGAGGACGGATCGGCTGGTGCGATCGGGAGCGTGCGAGCGATCGGGCAGCATGGGGACAGTGTTGAAAAGAGTGCCGCCGTCGAGATTCCAGGCGAGTTGCGGGAATCCGGTTGAGAAGCTGAGGCCGTATTCGAGTGTGGCGTGGATGGGGATTGGATTCGAGATATCTTCCGTATCGGGTCGGGGTTCATGGTTGAGGATGGAGACGGTCGTGATGCCGGTTTCGAGCAGATTTTCGATCGTGTCGAGCACGCCGGGATCGAATCCTTCGTGGAGCATCCGGATGACGCGGTTGCAGTCGAGCAGGCCGCTATAGGGAACGCTCAGGGTATCGAAAAAGGGCATGATGCGGTTATCGGGATCGGCGAGCACCGGGAAATGGAGTCCGTTCAAGATTTCCCAGTCCCGGCAACTCTCGACGCTCATCCCTGCTCCGATCGTGAAAACCGACACACCCTGGGATTGATAGGTTTGCCAAATCGTTTCGAAAGCCAGAGCCTCCGGCTCGCAACCCGGTCACCCAGGTGCGAAAAAACTGAAGAGGATGATGTTTCCGGTTTGATCGCCGAGATAAAACAGTTGGTTGTGTGAGTCAACCAGAGAGAAGCTCTGCATGGTGTCGCCGATCGAATACCCGGCGAGTGCACATCCCGAGGCCATGATCACCATGCTGATCCAGATGCTCGCGGTCGATATCGCTTTCATCAATCACCCCATCCGAAAGAGAATGTGTCAATCCCGCCGATCAGTTCCGAATACTCCGGATCGGTCATCCCGCAGTGAAACAGGATCCCGCTGGCAGATCCCGCATGATCCGGCCAGATGAACAGAGGCAGGACGGAAATGATCTGGGTTCCAGGACCGAAGTAGAGGGTGTAGTGGTCGAAACTCGAGAAATCAGGAGCGAAAAAGTATGATCCATACACATCAAGGACAACGAACAACGCGGTGTCCGCAAAATGCTGATCGGTCGGATTACAGACGTACACCTCACAGTAACATGGATCGCCTGCCCGATAATAGTTTGACGGCATGCGGATGGCCGCCCCTATTTCGGTGCAAGCCGGAGTCGGTTCAGGAGAGGGAGTCGGGGTGGGAAGCGATGTCTCTGAAAAAGGATGGTGATATCCGAGATCGAGGGTGCCGCTATCGGGGATCTGGTCGGTGCGAGTGATCAATTCATCCAGGCAGATTGTCCGGAGGCCGTTCGAATAACACACGGCAGAAGCGGGAAGATCACCGGTATTCAAGCCCGGGCTGTCGAATGACTGTCCTGCTGAGATCTGACTGAGGTAATACTCACCCAACGGACCAAACGCAAATCGAGGATCCAGATCCAGATTACCCACTCCCGGTATCCCCCCCGAAATGATTGTATAGGTGACCGACGGCGACGCGCCCGTGAAAACAAGCGGATCTGGATCATTGTTCCATATGATCGATCGGGAGACGGTCAGACTGCCTGAATCGCACATGATGCCGCCACCACGGTACTCAGTCAAGTTGTCGGCAATGGTCGACGACAGAATCGACGCGGATGTGTCTTCCCTGACGAACAACCCTCCGCCGGAACTTATCGCGTAATTCCGGATAAACAGAGAGTTGAGTACCGACAGAGGGTTCGTCTCGCTATAGACGGCACCGCCGGACAGACCCGCAAAGTTTTCCTCCAGTCGGCAAGTAATCAGATCACTCCCGATGGCGCCGGATAAAAACAGCCCACCACCAAATTCATCCGCCCGGTTCATGGAAATCTCGGATTCGATCATCCTGCAAGACCCAAAAGCATCTTGCGGCATAATTGAACCTCCTCCGCCGGATCCTCCAGTATGATTATTGGATATACGACACCCGCGGATCATAAGATTCTTTGATTGACTGAACAATCCACCGCCCGATTGATCAGCGGTATTGAATTCAAAAACACATTCCGAAATGACGTTATCGGACTCGCCGACGTCATTCTGCATGTAGATGCCGCCTCCGGATTCCGATGCAGCGTTATGATCGATGGTGCACTCCTCCATGATCAACTCGGAATGATAACTATTGATCCCACCTCCCGTGGTGCCCTGATTCTCAGTGATCCGACACCGCGAGATCATAACTTTCGAGTTGGCAAGATCAATGCCGCTGCCGATCCCACCCCGGACGGTCAGATCCGACACGCGCACGCCAACATCATAGACGCCGTAAAGAACACTGGCAGTCTCTTCCGCATCGAGTATCGTCTGATCCCGGGACGAACCGACAATCGAGACATTATCGAGCAATCCTACCGGAAAACACTCACCAGTCGTGGACGGGGAGAACGTCCCGGAAGACAGATAGATCGAGACGGGGGAATCTGCCGTCGGATTGATCTTCGACAAGGCATTACGAATCGTTCGGAATGGGGTGTCCCAGCTCAAACCGTCATTCGAATCGCTTCCTTCCGGAGATACATAGACCGAAGAAGCCGTGAGCGGTTCCGTCTGGGATAGCGAATCATGCAGATCGAAACATTCCTGCGGTGAAACGTAGTAATCGGAGTAGTGAATCCCGGTGAATACATTGTAACCAGATGCCATCGGAACCGATCCCGATCGGTACGAGAACAGATCTGCGCCGTTGGCTGCCCGGTTTCCCGCGAAAGTGCATTTCGCTTCGGCAGATCCGCCTATTTCTAAAAACGGACAGTACTTGCTCCAGATACCGCCGCCTTCTCTCCCTGCGATGTTATCGGTGAACAGACAGTTGGAATATCGTGTCTGATAATAAGTCGAACATGTATCTTCTGAGTATACCCCACCACCGCGCATTCCCGCGGAATTGCCAGAAAATATACAATCGCTGACGATGTACTCATATCCATTATAGAAGAAAAGCGCTCCCCCATCGTTTGCGGCAACATTGTCAATCAACTGGGAATTCGTCAGTTCGATCGACGCATAATCCAGGGAAATAGCCCCTCCACAACCGCTGGGACGCATATCTGGATTCTGTTGAACACGGTTACTCCGAAACACACAAGCTTGCACTTCCGCTCTTGAACTTCCAATAGCCACACCACCACCCAAACTGGCTAGGCAATTCGTGATTTCACAATTTTGCAATAAAGCGGGTTCATTCGTTTCTGACACTCCGCCGATACTGATCCCTCCACCTCGAACTGCGACACAACTCGAAATCAGACAGTTTCGGATGACGGGACTGGCCTCAAGGATCAGAATTCCACCCCCCAACTCCCAAGCTGGAACATTACCCCGGGTGATCGTCACACCATCCAGAACGGAGCCACTAAACTCCATGCCATCAAACACAAATCCACGTCCACTGTTTTCACAATCGATCACACAGCTTTCCGGACCGTTTTCCGATCGAACGGTAATGGCTCGATCCTGGAAATCAATGTTCTTGTTGCCAAATCCGGTATAGACACCATCTGCGATCATGACGGTATCACCAGCCTGAGATGCATCGATTGCGGATTGAATGGTCGGGTATTGAGACGGAACGTAAAGAGTTGCGGCATGAATCACAGGCGTAGCGCAGACACCGACAGCCAGAGAAAGAATAAGTGAAAGGAATGATGTATTCATATTTCACCTCCTCACCTCCATTATTTAAGACTTTTGACCGAAGTTAGCAAATTCCCGATGAACAGACCTTTTTATCAAGGCTTCGCAACGATCGAAAAGCCAAGACTGGAAAATTTCTCTCTCTGCGCCGGGATATGCATTCCTGGTCAGAATGTGTTATTGACTCTACCAAGAACCTCACGCGAACGGAGGAATGATGTGTCCCGATGATTTTCACATTTTTAGCGATCTGACACCCCGGGAGCGCGAAGCCGTCGATCGGATCACCTCGACACGACGCTATGCGCGCGGCGAGACCATCTTCGCCGAAGGCCAGGACGGCGCCGGATTCTTCATCGTCCGGACCGGTCGCGTCAAAATCTATAAACTCTCGGCGGACGGCAAGGAACAGATCCTGCACATCTTCGGTCCCGGTGAACTCTTCGCCGAAGCCGCCGCGTTCGACGATCACCCCTACCCCGCCAACGCCGACGCCCTCGAGGATGCCTCCGTCCTGTTCATCCCCAAACGCCCCTTCTCCGACCTGATCGCACTGAACCCGCGCATCGCCCTGCGCATGCTCGGAGTCATGTCCCGCCGCCTCCACCACCTCGCCGCACTCATCGACGACCTGTCCCTCAAGGAAGTCCCCGCCCGCCTCGCCCGCTACCTCCTCCACCTCCGACCAGACCCGCCCGCGCACACCGTCATCACGCTGGACATCACCAAAGCCCAACTCGCATCGAGCCTCGGCACAATCCCGGAAACACTGTCCCGCGGCATCACAAAACTCACCTTTGCCGGATTGATCGCGGTCGACGGATCCAAAATCACGATTCTCGATCCGGACCGCCTCGAAAACCTCTCCTGGAGCGGCAAACCGGACTGAACCCACCCGTCAATTCTCGTGACGGATTTCCCGCAGACGATAATCGTAACTCGCCGAATCGCTGAGCCAGAACACACCGCCGGCTTCGTCGATGAGCGCCAGCGCGTTGTCGACCACCTCGGGAGCATACCAGGTCCCATACCCCTTCCGAAGCTGCTCGATGGCCTTGTCGACCCCGAGACCGGGACGGTAGGGGCGGTGTGAGGTGATGGCATCGAGCACGTCGGCGACGCACAGGATCCGGGCTTCCGGGATGATCTGATCACCGATCAGACCGCGCGGGTATCCCGATCCATCGAGCACTTCATGATGCTGATAGACCGCCTCGGCAACCGGAAACGGAAAATGAATGTCTTTCAATATCTTGTACCCGTTTTCAGTATGCTCCTTCAGCATCGCACGCTCGATGGGACTGAGCTGCGTAGGCCGCGTGAGAATCTCGGCGGGAATCGCAATCTTGCCGATATCGTGCAGTTCACCGGCCAGTTTCAGCCCGAGAATCCGCTTTTCGTCCCAGTTCAGACGCCGCGCAATTGCCGTCGCAATCGTCACGACATTCGACGCGTGCCCCGCCGTGTAGGGATCCCGCAGTTCAACCGCTTTGGCCAGCGCGAACACGGTGCGGTTGATCGCTTCGAGCCGCTCCATTTCCTCACGACGGGTTTTCGTGATATCCGAAATCGCGATGATGATCCCGACGAGCTGATCGTGTTCGCGCATGGCCGGCGACACGCGAATGGTCAGAATCATGTCGCCGCAGATGAATTCCGACTCAACCATCCGCATGTTGGCATCATTCATCAATTCTTTCATCCGGATTTCAAACTCACCCGCCAGCGGATGATCCCGCATGTCTCGCAGATGCCGGATGTCGGCCTGGTCGATCCCGAGCAGCAACCGGGCGAGTTTGTTCAGATGGAGGATCGATCCGTCCGGTTTCACAAACACGATCGCCTCCATCATCTGATCGATGATGGTCCGGTTCAACGCCTCCGAGACGCGCACTTTTTCCAGCGCTTCTTCCTTTTCGATTTCGGCCTGGATGCGTCGAAACGCCTGTTGCACGGATATCGGCAGGTGATCGATAAACGCCATGCGGCTGTCCTTGACCACATAATCCGCCGCACCCTTCTTCATCGCCTCGACCGCGATCTGCTCATCGCCCTGACTGGTCACCAGGAGCACGGCGACGTGACCGGGTTGCGCGGCGATCCGCTCCAGGACTTCGATCCCGTCCATGTCTCCGAGACGATAATCGAGAATCACGATGTGCGGGGATTCGCGAGACAGCAGGTCGAGGCATTCCGCACCGTTTTCAGCCTCGATGAACCGGGCGCTCGGGAACTGCTCCTGCATGGCTTCGACCATGAGCATCCGGTGGTCGGGATCGTCCTCGCAGACGAGGATCGTGGCCGAGAAGGGGTTCATGGATCACCTGGCGGAGGTGTCCGGCGGGCCGGCAGTGTCGCGATGTTCCAGTACAGCTTAAGCCCGGCGATGGCATCCATGAATTCCGTGAAATTGATCGGTTTCACGATGTAGCTGCTGGCATGGTAGCGGTAACTCCGGATGATTTCGGATTCCTGGCGGCTGGTGGTGAGCATGACGACGGGAATGTCCGTCGTTCGCGGATTTTCCTTGATCGCCTTGAGCACTTCCAGTCCGTCGATGCCGGGCAGCTTGATGTCGAGCAGGACGAGGATCGGGAGAACCTGTTCGGGGTTCCCCGCATGTTTTCCCTGTCCGAACAGGAAATCCAGCCCACCCTCGCCCGTATCCTCCCAGATGATTTCGTTCTGCACGTGATGTTCCCGGAGTGCGTCCATGATGAGTTCAGCATGATCCGGGTTGTCCTCGATCAGCAGTATCGTCATCGGTTCACTCTGATGCATCGTTCCCTCTCGTTTTCTTTTTACGTTCCCGTCTCGGATCCGGCTGCGAAATTCCTATATCGCGGAATGGTCACGAAAAATGTGCTGCCCTCACCCGGAGTCGACCGGATCCAGATCTTTCCTCCGTTGTACTCCACAATCCGCCTCACGATCGTAAGCCCGATTCCGGTCCCCTCATCCTGTTTCTGGCTGCCGGGGCGCTGGAAGGCGGCGAAAATTTTTTCGTGAAATTTCGGGTCGATTCCCCGCCCGTTGTCTTCAAAGGCGATCTCCCAGAAATCCCCGTCCTGCCGGCTGTGGATCTTCAGGACTGGTTGACGGGACGAATCCGAGTATTTCGCTGCGTTGGTGATCAGGTTGGTGAAGACCTGCCTGAGACGTTTTCGGGAGAATTGGACGATTCCGATCGATTCCGGGCAGTCGATACGAAGCCCCTTGGACTCGATATCCGCGCGACATTGTTCAATGCTCTCATGGATCGAGATGGCTGCGTCGAACACCTCCCGTGCGTCTTCGATGCGACCGATGCGGGACAATTCGAGGAGGTCCATCACGAGATCCTCGAGACGTTCGATGTTGACGCGAATCCGGTCCAGGTAGTGCTGGCCGCGTTCGTCGAGCAGGTCGTTGTATTTCTGGATGAGGCGGTCCGTCATGCCGTGAAGGGTGACCAGAGGGGCCTTGAGGTCATGCGAGACCGTGTAGATGAATGCTTCCATCTCGGCATTGGCGCGTGCGAGACTTTGATTGCGGTTTTCCAGTTCGGTGTTGATCCGTTCGAGAGTCCGAGCGACCTCGATCCGTTCCGTGATGTCGCGGGCGACACCGACGATCCCGGCGATCTTGCCGTCCCGGCGAAACGGCGTTTCATTCACCTCCAACGCCCGCAGGCGGCCATCCCGCGTGATGATCTCGACATTGTATGCCGGTTGTTTTTCTCCGGTTGACAGCGCGCGTTGCGTGGCGAGCAGGGCGTGATCGCGGAGGGCGTTCCTGATCACATAGGTGCCGGCGTGGCGATTCCAGTCGTCGGCCGGATAACCCGTGATCGCTTCGACCCCGGGCGATACATACGACAGGCGGCTGGCAGGATCGTGGACATAAATGAAATCGGACGAGTTTTCGCCGATCAAGTGAAAGAGATCCACCAGTTCCGCGGCTTCCTTCTCCGCCTTTCGCTGCTCCGTGATATCACGCAGCGTCACGAGAATGGCCGGGAACGATCCGATCTGAATGCGCCGGACATGGCCTTTGAGAATCAGACTGCGCCCGTCGGGATTGGAAATCGGGTTGTCCCAGATATGCTCGTCCAGTGTCCCCTCGCGGATTCTGTCGAGAATCCCGCGGGCGTATGCCGGTCCATGCGGAGTTTTCTCGAAAAGAAGATCGAGATTCCGCGTGGATTCACCGATTTCCGTGATCCCGGTCAGATCGGCAAACAGACGATTGAAATACACGATGCGATCGTCATCGAATATGCAGATGCCGGCGGGGATACCATCGAGCACCGCCCGGAAAGCGGCCTCGGGATCGTGGAAAACGGGGTGCCTGTTCGCCGTCATGAACCCCTCCTGGCTGCAGATGTCGAAATCGATTATACCGGGATCGACAAAAAAGAAAAGAGCGGCGAAAAGCAGGGTGACTCGACCGGCCATCTGCGATATCATAATGAATGGGGGTTGGACGCGATGAACACCGGGTTACCGGACCAGATTGGATCGTACGTCATACTTGAAGAAATCGGTCACGGCGGCATGGGAGTCGTGTATCGCGGCATTCACAGGGAGACCGGCGTCGAGGTTGCGATCAAGACGGTTTACATTCAGCGCGAAAGCCAGCTCGACAGCATCCGTCGCGAAATTCGGGCGCTCGCGCGCATCCACCACCCCGGCGTCGTGACCGTATTGGATCAGGGCGTGCGCGACGGACTCCCATGGTACGCCATGAACCTCCTCAAAGGCATTACGCTCCGGCAATACGCCATCGACCGGCTGATCGACCGCAGCGGGATCCGCGAAACCCGGTCGACGCTCCCAGACGGCCCGACACGCGACAGTCATGCCGTCCCGTCTGACTGGATGCCGCATCTTCTCGCCACCACACTTGGAGACGATCTGCCCGTGGAGGAGGGGCCTGCCGGGGGCGCCGAGATCCCTTCCGATTCGCTCGGTCCGGAACTCCCCGCGGTTCTTCCGGATATCTCCGGGACGTTGCCCGACCTTCTTCGCATATTTTACCGACTCTGCGTGACGCTGTCTTATCTGCACGGCGAAGGCATCGTCCATCGGGATCTCAAGCCCTCCAACATCATCCTCCAGCCCGACGGCATGCCCGTCATCATGGATTTCGGTCTCGTCGTCCGATTCTGGGGCGATGTGAGCCGCGAGGAACTCGAGGCGGGATCCCATGCCGGTGGCACGATGCTGTACATCGCTCCCGAACAGATCATGGACACCCCGGTCGATGCCCGTGCGGACCTGTATTCCCTCGGTTGCCTCATGTACGAACTGCTGACCGGCCAGGTTCCGTTTCGAGTCGACTCCGTCGAATCGATCCTCAAGGCGCAGCTCTATGCCGAACCCCCGCCGCCGTCGCGACTGGTCAACGGTATTCCGCCGGAACTCGATGCCGTGATCATGAAACTGCTCGCCAAACGTCCGATCGAACGGATCGGGCATGCCGATGATGTCGCAGCCGCTCTGCGCGGACTGGGAGCGGACACGAGCGGTGTCGAGGGGTTTCCCAGGCCGAAGTCGTATCTGTATCGGCCGGGATTTGCGGGACGCGAAGTCGTATTCCAGGAAGTGGAAACCGGACTGAAGAATCTCGATGCGGGTACCGGTGAGTTTATTCTTGTTGGCGGGACGGCTGGAATCGGTAAAACCCGGTTTTTGATGGAGCTCGCGCGAACAGGACGCCGCCTGCGCTGCTATGTCGTGTCTTCTGAATGCGCACCCCATCTCCATGATCTCTCGCATACCAACACCTTGCGACCGCCCCTGTTCCCCCTCAAACGACTGCTTCAGTCGATTGCAGATTACTGCCTCGGGCGAGGCCCCGAGTTGACCGCATCTCTCGTGGGCAAGCACCGGAATCTGATGGCTATGTATGAACCGCGCTTTCGGGAACTGCTGCCCGATGCACCGGAACAAACTCTCCCTGAACTGCCTCCGGACGCGGCACGCCTCAGACTCTTCACAGCCTTGACTCAGATCCTCTCGGCGTTCTGCGCCGAACGCCCGCTGCTCATCATCCTGGACGACCTGCACTGGTCGGACGATCTCACGGTCGGATATCTGTCGTTCCTCCTGCGCACCGGTCACCTCGGACGCATGCGCTGCACGCTCATCGCGAGTTATCTTCCCGAGGATTCGGGCGAGGCCATCGAGCGGTTGCTGAAGTCGGCGTCGGTCCGTCGGATCCGACTGGAACGTTTAACGGAATCGGACGTTGGTATGATGGTCGCCGAGATGCTGGCCATGCCCAGGCCACCGGAAACCCTGACGCGATTTTTATATCGCATGTCAGACGGCAATCCGTTTTTCGTTGCCGAGTATCTCCGGTCCGCGGTCGCAGAGGGGCTTCTGTTCCGCGGACAGAACAACGCCTGGCAGGTCGGGGATGATGGCGAGCACGACGCGACTATGGCAGAGTTTGAGGCATTGCCTCTGCCGCACTCGCTGAGTGAACTACTCGATCATCGCTTCCTGAAACTCTCAGAAGGCGCAACCGCCATTCTGAGGACCGCGGCGGTCTTGGGGCGCGAATTCGAGGTCGTGCTACTGTGGCACATCGTCCAGTTCAATGACAGCGTGCTCGACGCGATCGATGAACTCACCCGCCGCCAGGTCCTCGAAGAACCCATTCCCGGTAAACTCAGATTCTCATCCGACATGATCCGGCAACTCATGCTTCGCCGCACCCCCCGGGCCGATCTCGCGGATCTGCACCGAAAAGCCGCCGAGGCGATCGAGTTTCATTTTCCCGCAACGATTTCCGAGATGGCCCTGCAGCTCGGGTATCACTGGGAGGAGGCCGGAGACGGCGCGCGCGCCGCGGACTATCTCACAACGGCCGCCCGGCAGGCAAAGCAACGGTCGGCACTGAAAGAAGCCGAGCATCTCTATAGGAAGGCATTCGCCCTGAGCGAACCAAGCGCGCCATCCACCCTGTCCCTGCAATGCGAGTTTGTCCGAACCGTACTGATTCTGACCGGTCAGTTCAAGGCAGCGCAGGAACAGTACGAGTCCACACGGGCGAGAGCGCGCAAAACACGCGATCGGCGATCCGAAGCCGAAGCGCTGCTCGGGTTGTCCGAGGTTGTTCGGATTTTCGGACGTCTGGCAGATTCACTGCAATATGCCGCGGACGCTCTCGTAATCAGCCGAGCCCTCAATGATCGCAAGCTCGAAGCCGCCGGGTTTCGAGCGTTGGGTAAATGTCGTATGGAACAGGGCGATCTCGATGGCGCTATGCAATACTACGAATCGGCGCTCGAGATTCATCGTGCTCTCGGAGACCGGATCAGCGAAGCATCGGTTTCTGCCCACATCGCACGGGTTCGCTCCAATCAGGGCCGGATGAACGAAGCATTGGTCCTTTATGAACAAGCTATGCTGATCTACAGGCAGCTCAATGAAATTATGTATCAAGGCCCCTGCCTCCTGAACATCGCCGTGATTCATCACGAACAGGGCCGTTTCGAGCGTGCTCTGTCGGTTTACCAGGAATCGCTCGAGATCCACCGCCGGATCGGCGATCCACGCTCCGAAGCCGTAACTCTTTCGAACATCGCCTCCTTGCTGCCGTCGATGAATCGTGCGGACGAAGCCGGTGCGATGTATCTGAAAGCCCTCGAGATCCTCCGCGACATCGGCGATCGGGGAAACGAGGGCAAGACGCTTCGGAGCTATGCGATTTTTCTGCATCAGCAGGGCGACACGGCGCGTGCACGCAAACTCCTCGAACAGGCGCTCGAGATCCACCGGGAAGTCGATGATCGCTACTCGGAAATCCGCGCCCTGCGGCATCTCGCCATGATCCATGCGGATGAGGGGAATCTCGGCGATGCCTTCCGGTTGCTCGATGAAACCCTGTCACTGGAACGGAAGATCAACCGTCGGCTGAGCGAGGCGGTAACACTCTATCAGCTCGCCGGCCTGAAACGCCGGGCAACCGGAGATCTGGACACCGCTGACGACCTGATCCGCGGGGTTGAAATGCTGGCGTTGGAGCTGAATAATCCGGAAGTCCTGATCGTCTGTCTGTGTGAACGCGGACATATCGAGCTGGCCCGGGGTCGCAACTGCCGACCTCTGCTGGATGACGCCAAGACACGTGCCCGGGACGCGCACCTCACCAGTGAAAGCGAGCGCAGCAAGGCCATCCAGCGGCTCGAACGCGCCATCGTTGCGTTCGAACGCCACGAACCCCTCTTCCGTGGCGAATGCCCGGACGACCTGTCAGAAAGTTTCAGGATCTGGCTGGCGCGAACCGGTCAGTTCACCGAACCGCACAACGGCACCTGACCCGGACATTCGAAGCGCCCCCCGGATCAGTTCGTATACCCCCTCAGATACTTCACAAATCCGCGGCTGTCGGGAACGGTTTTCATGAGTTCCGCATTGACGTCACCGAATGGCCGATCGCGATACAGAACATCCTCGATCAACCGCACAGCCGTGGTTTCGTCCAAAAATCGCCGCGTGTAGGCAATCGCGATTTCGGATGCGAGTTTCGAGCGGCAATCCGAAATTTCCTTGATCCGCTTGAGAGGATCCGTCTCGTGCCCGTTGATGTAGATGACCTTGATGTAACCGCCCACACCCGCACACAGATCGATAGCGAAGTTGAGACCTTCGATCATTTTGAGCGTGCCGATCCCCCGGTCGATACTGCCGCGACGTTCCGGGATCGATCGGGCATTGGCGAAATCGGTATACAGATGATCGCAGATATCGAGACCGGATCCTTCTGCGAGATAAATCTCACTGACGGGTTCGCATGTTGGATCGATCAAAGAAAGCAGATAGATGCGGAAACCGTCGTCAGGAGAATAGCCCGCGATGATACCTGCATTGAGAAAAACACCGGTGACCGCTCCGCCGCGCGAGGACCAGGTCAGATATTCCGGTATCTGGTCGATGATCTTCTTGTCCTTGATTTCGATACGCCGACCGTCACGTTCATACGACCCGGCGATGAATTCGCTCGAAGTAAAACCGAATTTACCCTTGAGTTGCTGATCAATGTGGTCGTGTTTGAGGCGCGACTGTTCGTCGTATGCCAGCAGCGCGACGTCATTGACCGACATGAAATGCTGCGGCTGCCGGCTGTCTCTCCATGCCCCGAACCGTTGACTCATCCGCTTGGTCATGTTCGTGGTCCATTCGTCGCCGAGTGTGGAGGTGCCGGTGTTGCCGTAACAGACTGCGACACCGGTTCCCGCGAGGACGTCCGCAGTGACAATCGGCCGGATCTTGTCGCACGAATCAATCTTCATTTCCTCATCGTTCCACGTACGCTGTTCATCACAGACCAGAATGCCTGATTTTTCGTCGAATCGTAACGCGTTGATCGATGTCATGGCGCGTCTCCTTATTGCTTCGCCGGAATCGCCGCGGGGGTGACGATTCGCGGGATTTCATCCAGTTTGTAACCGCGCAGAGCCAGGTCCAGCGCATGGGGATCAGAGGCTTTCTTGAATAACTCGGCCTCGATCCTGCTGTCTTTTTCGCTTTTAAGCAGCAGCCGTTCGACCAGGGACTCCGCTTTTTTCCGATCGATGAAACCGCCTCGCATGGCCTTGACGATCTCGACAGCCACCCGTGAGGTATCATCGAACATTTCACGGTATCGCTGATCCGTCGCTGCAGCATCCACAATGACGATGTTGATGTTGCCGCCGGTTTCCTGGAATGTTTCCATCGCGTTGATCGCGGCGTCAATCAGCGTCACGAGACCTTCCGCGGGCATACATCCCTCGCGACGCACGTCGAGCGGCTTACGGTTCAGAAATTGGGCCAGGACGATGCCTGAGGCGTATTTCCCCGATCCGAACGCGTCCCAGCCTTCATGGTTGTAGCACATGACGAATTTGGAGGGGTCGAGAAAATAGCCCGAGATGCCGCGTTCCGTGTCATATCCGAAGGTGGTCGCCCGGCACTTGAACCACGCCTTGCTTAACCGCCCTTCCTCGTCACCTGTCGCAATCTTGACCGCCCGATCGCGCACCGCATCCTGCTTGATTTCGATCGACTTGCCGTCCGGCGTCGAATAGCTGCCCTGCGTGACGTCCGACGAGTCGAAACCGTAAAAGAGTTTGAGTCTGAGATCGATGCGCTTGCGGATGACGGCGTGCATCGATTCGAGCGCGATGCGTGAGATATCCTCGACGGTTTTGAAGGGAGGATTGGCAATACCGTTTTCGCCGCGGCCGTCCCAGAGTTCTCGGATGCGGGCGCGAGCATGCTGAACGATCTCGTGATGCAGACTGGCGTATCCCGAACCGCCATAGGCGACTTCGATCCCCAATGCACAGGCGATGTCGGGATCGACGAGCCGATACAGGCTTTCCTGATGCGCCTTCCGACGGAATCGCATGTTCCAGAAGCCTTCATCCGCCAGAATAGCGCCCATTTTCCCATTGAATCTCAAGGCTGCAACCAGTCCCATACCATTCTCCCTTCGCGATAAAATCCGACCGTTCCGGACGAAGCACCGGACCGGAAGATTGAAAGCGTACTATAGCGAATTCGATGAAGGATGGGAAGACGGATGCGTCTTTTTCTGCTTGCTTTTAGCGCGTGCCCGCATCGTCTCATCGCACGGCATGCATGTCACTTTCTTGACACCGTCGATTTTCCAGATGTGGCGTTTGAACGTGAGTTTTCCGCAGAGTTCACAGCGACACGGAAGCATTCGAGACAAGCCATTCAGAATCCAATCGGGGATGATCATGTTCCACTCCGTCTTACATCATGCGAAAATGCGGGAGCAGCCGTTCCTTCGCCCACGCCCCTGATCAGATTAGATACATAATGGAAAAATTTCCACACAAAAATAGGGACTCACCGCGCGGGAATCCATTTCCCGATCGAATTGCCGATCGGCATTCCTGTTGTGTCCCCGCCGATTTGACGATACAATGAATTTGGTTACATCAACAGCTCTTAATCATGGAGGAATCGGCATGTCATACGAACGGACACTGATCATCTTCAAGCCGGATGCTGTACGCAGGCGATTGATCGGACGGATTTTTTCGCGTTTTGAGGACGCCGGCCTCGATCTGCTCGCATGCAAAGTACTCAACCCCGCCTCCCCCGAACTCATCGCCGCTCACTACAAGAGCACACCGGAATGGCTCAGGGGTGTCGGTGAAAAAACCCTGAAAAGTTACAGGGACCTGGGGAAGGACATCATCCAGGGATTCGGAACGGATGAACCGGTAAAAATCGGGCAAATCGTCAAAAATCGTTTGCTGACCTATATGACATCGGGGCCGATCGTCGCCGCGGTCCTCGGAGGGAATCTCGCAATCCGGAAAGTCCGCGCGCTCGTCGGGTATACGATCCCCGCCGAGGCTGCAGCGGGAACCGTGCGAGGGGATTTTTCCTCTGACTCACCGGATCTCGCCACCTCCGAAAGCCGTTCCGTCGAGAATCTGATTCATGCGTCCGGGGCTCCGGACGAGGCTGCCGAAGAAATCATGCTGTGGTTCGGCGAGGATTGCGTGCTGTGAGTGCCGCGTATCCGATGATCATGCCTATGCCGAGATGCCTGTGGGCCGGATCCGACCCCCTTTACATTCAATATCATGATTCGGAGTGGGGGATTCCGGTGCATGATGATGGGAAGCTGTTCGAGATGCTCGTGTTGGAATCCTTCCAGGCCGGTCTGAGCTGGCTGACGATTCTCAGGAAGAGGGAAAACTTCCGGAACGCGTTCGCCGGATTTGATCCGGAACTCGTAGCCCGTTTCGACGATCGCGACCGTGAGCGGCTATTGAACGACGTGGGGATTGTCCGCAACCGGGCCAAAATCGATGCGGCAATTGGTAACGCGGCGTGTTTTCTGAAGATTCAGGACGCGTTCGGTAGTTTTGCGTCGTATGCCTGGGCGTTCGTCGACAACACTCCTATCGTGGCGTTACCGCGACCCAGAACTCTCGCAGATTTCAGACCGAGGTCCGGAGAATCCGACGTGATGGCCGCCGATATGAAACGCCGCGGGTTTCGATTTTTCGGGACGACGATCTGTTATGCGCACATGCAGGCATGCGGGATGGTGGACGATCACATGGAGGGTTGTTTTCGGGCAATCGGTTGAGGGGTCAGAGTCCGAATCGTGCGAGCTGTCTGTCGTGGAACCGAGACAACAGCAGTTGTGAGATGATCGCACCGCACATGGCGAGGAACATGTCCCACTGAGTATCCCAGATATCGCCTTGGACGGCCAGGAAGGCATCGGCTTTCGATCCGGATGCGAGAGCGACCCACCATTCGATGAATTCGAAGAAGGCGCTGAACGCGAGGCAGATCGAGACGACGACGTAGAACATCCATCCGCCTCGTTTCATGACATGGTTGCGAATCAAAACTTCACGGGCGAGGATCGCGGGAATGAATCCCTGTGCGAAGTGACCGACCCGGTCGTAATGGTTCCGACTCAGGTCGAAGGTATCGCGCAACCAGTTGAACAGGGGCATTTCGGCATAGGTATAGCGGCCGCCGATGATGAGGATGATCGAGTGGAGGGCGATGAGTGTGTAGAGGAGGGTGGTGAGTTTGGTGCGGGGGTAAAGGATCATGAGGAGCGGTACGCCGACGATGACCCAGACGACTTCGAGAAACCACGTGAAGCGATCGGCGGGGTGGATCGCGGACCAGATGAAGAATACGGCAACGATCGCAAGCAACAATAAATGCTGATGATGATCTTTCATGTCGTTTGGCTCTCCGGGTTGACCCCTTCTTCATAGCATCTCTCGTCTGATTTCTCAATGACGAGTCTTCGGATTAGACGGGTGCGATGCGATCTCCCGCTTGCATCCCATGACCAGCCGGATTAGGATGCCCTCCCATGACTGTTTCCCGTCTTCCCCCCTGGCTCAAAGTCCCGCTCGGTCACGGCGACCAGTACAAAGCCGTACGTCAGGCCCTGGCCGCACAGGGGCTCCATACCGTCTGCGCCAGCGCCCGCTGCCCGAATCTCGGGGAATGCTGGAGCGCCGGCACGGCCACCTTCATGATTCTCGGCAACACCTGCACCCGCAACTGCGGGTTCTGTGCCGTCGATCACGGAACACCTCCCCCACCGTCTCCGGATGAGCCCGAACGAATTCTCGCCGCCGTCCAGCGACTCGATCTGAAATATGTCGTCATCACATCTGTCACCCGTGATGATCTCCCCGACGGAGGTTCTTCTCAGTTTGCCCGCATTATCCGGCACCTGAAAGAAAACTTGCCGGATATCCAGATCGAGGTGCTCATCCCGGACTTTCTCGGCCGCCACACTGATCTCGATCGGGTGCTCGCCGCCGATCCGCACATCCTGAATCACAACATCGAAACCGTTCCGCGTCTGTATTCCACCGTCCGGCCGCAGGCGCGCTATCATCGCTCGCTGAAATTGCTCGAACGTGCATCGAAACGCATCGGGGAGTCCCGCACCAAGAGCGGCATGATGCTCGGGATGGGTGAGACTCAGGCGGAGATCATCGACAGTTTCCGTGATCTGCGGAAGGCCGGTGTCGGACGGCTTACATTGGGTCAATACCTACAACCCACCCGGATGCATCTCGAGGTCGTCGAGTTTCTCACACCCGATGCCTTCCGCAAACTCGCAGTCATCGCACGCGAATACGGCTTTGTTCACGTCCATTCCGGACCGCTTGTGCGATCGTCCTATCACGCGGAATCAACCGCACAGTAATCAGGCGGATTCCGGCTTCACTTCACCGAATACTCCCAGACCCCGCCTTCGTAATCGACACCGGCAAACAGCGTGCCGTCCGGTGACAGCGCCACCGTATGCGTGATGATGTTCTTTTGATCGATCGGCAACGCTGTGTTCATCGGCGACCAGAAATCGCCTCCGTTGTCGGACCGGTAGACACCATCATAGACCGTGCCGAGGTAAACCGTATCGGGTTTTGCCGGATCCGCCAGAATGCAGCGGGGCTGCGGAGGAACAGCCAATCCATCGATTGTCGTCTTCCAGCTTGATCCGCCGTTCGGGCTGCGTGCCACAATGGCATCCCCGGCTTCGTTTTTCAGAATGACCCACATCGTGTCCTGAAGGGTGGGATGAAACGCAATTCCCACCACGAGAGGAGTTTCGGCGAACGACGGAATGACGAGAACCGATGTCCAGGAGGTGCCGGCATCCGTCGAGCGATACAGCCCTCTCAATGTTCCCGCGAAGACGACCGACGGATTGGACGGAGTAGCAGCCAGGCATTGGATTTTGAGATTGTTGAGGCCCTGTCCCGAGGCATTCCAGGTCGCGCCTCCGTCCGAGGAGCGGAAAATTCCGTGGTCGACGGTGCCGAGCAGCAGCGTCTGGTTCGATGTGAGTGCCAGACAGCGCGGATCGACCTGATCCGGTAGCGCTCCGGGCATACTCCAATTCATCCCGCCGTCGGTGCTTCGGATGACAGCGCCGGGCAGGTTGTCCTTAGAAAAGCAGATGGCGTAGATATCTTTTTCTGTGCCAAACAGGTCGATGAACGTGCGTCCTTTGAGTTCCTGAGGGGTCCGGTTCAGCCATGCTATCTCTTTTGCGTCATATACGGCGATTCCAGGACCCTTTGCATCCGCAGAGCAGGCCGCCACGAGCTTGTTCGAAACCGGATTCCATGTTAGATCGCGCACGTCGTTGGCTGCCGGACCCGGTGTCTTGATCCATTTCCCTGGATACTGAACTGGCTGCCTTGGCGGACGGAAATATGTCCAATACACGACAGCCAGTGCGATCAGACAGGCGATTTCGATCAGATAACGTATCCGTGTTCCTTTTCCCATAAGATCAGTCCTTCTCGCTCAATGCGGTTTCAGTCCGGCTCGGATCGATGTCGCGAAAACCTTACCACACTAGAGGTATCAATGGAAATGCGTCATGACACTATGATATACTTCAATGGAATGCGGACATCTTCGGAAAGGAGTGGTCATGAAAGAGCAAAAACCGAGTGCCTGCCCTGTGTGCGGGATGGAGATCCGGAACCCGGCGAATCTGAAACGCCACCTGAAAGCCAGGCATGCGGACGTTCCTGAGCCTGCGAAACCGCCGAAGATGCGGTTTCCGGGCGCGAGTCATGATGTCGGCGAAGCGCCTTTGCCAGTCGAGACCCGCGAATCGCATGAACTTCTCATGCTCTTCGATCATCTCGCAACCCAGGCGGGATTCCCCTGCACCTGTTCAGCCTGTTGTATTCGCGCGATCATCGGTTTTTTCCTTCCCGAGTTGCTTAAAACCCGGTTCAACGGTGATTTCAAGGCTGTAGTCTCGGGATTTCCGATCATGAAAAAGAAAGCCGGGAAAGGCTCATGCATCGAATTCGTCCTTTTCAGGACCGGACCGCAACCGGAATGGTGGTTTGTAGATCTCGTATTCCAACCGGAAGAGCTCCGTCCCAAACGGCTTGCGCGGTACCGTCGAGCCTGTGCCAAAGGGATGCCGTCTCTTCTGAAATCGCTCGGGATTCTCCAGGAGTGCTCTACGCGGGACCAGAAACGGGCGTTCCGAAACCTGATTCGAGTCATCAGAAGCCATGACACGACAGCACCGATTCAAGTCGCGGTTGTTGCGCCCGGGAAACCGGATCATCTCGATCTGGAAGGAATCCGGGTCATCACATGGGAAGAACTTTCGAAGGATCCCCAGGACTATATGGTATTCCGACTGCTGGACCTCGTTCGTACTCAACTCCCGGCTGATTCTCTCCCCTGGTGACAGCGACTTCGATATCGACTTCCGTGTGCCGCTGATGTATGGATAGTTCAGGATGGCAGCTCCTCTGGTCATACGGTTCGGCGCATTGGGAGACATGATTCTTACCACGCCACTTCTGCGCGCGCTTTCGGAACGCCACGGTTGCCCCGTCGATCTGCTGACGCGCGGCGCCGTCACACCGACGATCTTCCAGAATCTTCCGTTTGTCGGAGAGGTGCGAACCATCGAACACCGCAACGGACCGTATCTGTTCAACCCCGATCAATGGAGTGTCGTTCGATGGTTGAGAACCTATCGGGACTCGCCGGCCTACCTGCTGGAAACCAACCCGAAAAGCACCTGGCTGTGCCGGAAGGCTGGCATCCGGAACCTGATTTCGGCTCTGGATGTCCGGCGGCGGGTCAACGAGCACACTGTCGACTTTCAATCGCGCCTCGGATCGTATCGTTCGGTGGGGCATCGTGAGCCGTTTGCGGATTACAAGCGTGGCACCGAACTGAGGATCTCGGAACAGGAACGAGTTGAAACCGACGAATGGATGGACGAACTGGGATGCAGCGGCCATACGTATGTTGTGTTCCAGGTCGGCAACCGGAAGGCGGCCCGTTCCCCTCACCAGGGTGCTCATATGAAGGAATGGCCAGACGAACGCTGGATCGGTGTCATGCGAGGTGTGCTCGAAACGCTTCGCGATGCCCGGATTCTGATGAACGGAACCGAGAATGAGCGTGCGTTGCTTGAACGGATCGCGAGAGCCGCGGGTGATTCGAGAATTATACCGATAGCGGGTCGCTGCACGCTCAGACGACTGTTCGCCGTCATTGAACGTGCCCACAGCATGATCAGCGTCGATACCGGCCCAGCACATGCCGCCGCCGCCCTGAACTGCCCTCTGGTCGTTCTCTTCGGCAAAACCGATCCGCGGGATAACTGCCCGAGTTCACGTTCGTCACCGGTTCTCGTTGTGACCGGCCCCGCAGATGCGCCGGTCCGGCCCGGAGCACGGGCATGGGCCGAATTTCATTCGATGGGGGGAATCGACGTCGCCCATGTGCTGGACGCATGGCGATCAGGTATCGTCTGAAGTTCCGTACCCTCTGAAACGCTTCAGGTATTCGACACATATCTGTCTCGAAACGACAGACCGGATCGAGTCGTATTGAAACGATTTTTCGACTGAGGCATCCAACTGATTGATTTGGTGTGATCCGGGAAGGTTCTGGAGCGCAATCAGAGCGTGCGGCATGGAGATTGCAGTTCAGATGGATGGTTCTGAGGGAAGGAGGCATCATGTCCGACATCATCCGATCCATTCTGCTGTTCGTCGTAATCTGCATCGTGTTTTCCGCCACGGGACTGTCCGCCGAATCCGTCGGGATTTCACCGACTCATACGGTCTCCCTTTCTCCGGCCGCATCCGACCCCGACCATGCATCCTTCTGGATGATTCTGTTTGAAGTCATCGGGATTGTGGCCGTTATCAGCCTGGCGATTCTCGTCGCATTTCGCCCTATCAACCCGCTCAGACTATCACCCCGAAAAGCTGTTCGCGCGCAATCCGGAGCCCGCCTGAATCCCCAGGCTCATTAATCCGGACTGCTCTTTCACCACACGAATTCTCTGAAGAAACACCGCCTCGATTTGGCAACACATCCGTTTCCTGTAATAATGAAATGGGGCCAGGAGGGTTCGATGCACCAAATCTCGGTTTTTCTCACGTTTCTGTTCTCCGTGACGGTTCCGGCATTCGGCGGATTGGGAATCTGGACTGCGGGCGAGGGATCGGCGGGATGTGTCACCGGACGGGACATGCTGACAGTGCAGGGTGATGGCGATTATGTATTGCTGTGCGCCTTGCAACCAGCAACCGCCTCCGGGATCCCTCATTCGACTGATCATGGCGAAACATGGATTCCCGCTGATTCCGGCGCTCCGCAGGGTGTAACGGTCACCGATCTTGAATACGTTCCGGATTCGCCGCCGTATATTCTGGCATCCGCCTTTCAGGGCACACCTCCGGGCGGTGGAGGCGTCTATCGCAGCACTGACGCAGGACTCAACTGGCAGCAGTTCACAAGCGGTTTCCCAAGTGCCGACATCCGGGCTGTGCTGAGCGACCCGTCGGACCCTGCACGCGTTTTCGCCGGGGCGGTGTTCGACGGATTCTTCGTCTCGACGGACCGGGGCGAATCTTGGTCGGCATCCAACTCCGGGCTGACCAATCTGCGAGTACAGGTGCTGCAGAGCGATCCGAATGTTTCCGGACTTCTCTACTGCGGAAGTCTCGTTGGTTTCTACCGGTCAACCGATTCCGGTTCGACGTGGACCCTTCTGAGTCTGCCGCATGAGAACCCGCAGATTGTGACCGCTTTGGTCCTGCCCCATCTGCCCGGAGCGATTCTCGTGTCATACAAAATCCAATCCGACAACTACATCGTCCGTTCCACGGATAGCGGCATGTCCTGGCAGCCCATCGATGCGGGACTCCCGAATGACAAGCAGGTCCGATCGTTCGCATTCAATCCTGACATTGCCGGTCATGTGTATTGTGGAACCGTGTATGATGGTGTGTATCGCAGTGTACAGAACGGGACCAATTGGGATTCATTCTCCGAAGGTCTGCCTGAGGAAGCCTTCTACACTGTGGCATGCATCGGGTATGCCGCGTCCACGGACGATGACACCTATCGACTAATCGCCTGCACCAATGACTCAGGGGACATCTATCTTCGCGATGAAAACCTCCCGGCTCCGACCGCTACGGTTGCGCCAACTGAAACTCCCACACGAACACCGACTTACGTGCCGACTCAAACCCCGATTCCGTCGACCACTCCGACTTCATTTCCTTCGATCACCCCCACCCCCACACCGTATCAATTCGGGATTGAATTCGAGATACCGGACGATCATCTTACGGAAGGCGACGAGTTCTGGCTCGATCTGATCCGTTTGAATCCATATGACGAATCCTTCATGTATCCCGTCTTCATTGTTTTAGATGTCGGAGGCGCATACTGGTTCTGGCCTTCATGGCGAATGTATGATTCCGTCTCGCAGACCGGAATCGATTATGATCTGATCGAGTTCCCTCCTGGCATTTCCCGGTTGGAAATCATTCCGACCTTCTATTGGCCCGCTGGAACCGGCTCTGCGAGTGGACTGTTTTTCTGGGGCGGGGTCATGGATCCGCAGATCGAGTATCTTTTAGGAGATCTGATTCACGTCGAATTCAGTTACGACGCTTGACCGCTCGATTCATTGAAACGACATACCCCAGTCAGAATCGAAAATTTTCTGGCAAATATACGCTGTTTCGTGTTATTTTTTTATCGGAACAGGAGGAATGCCATGAAGAGGATTTCGCTCAGTATTCTGGTATTTTGCTGTCTGCAACCAGTTTGCATCCGCGCCGGATTTCAACGATGGACATCGGGATCGACCATTGGAGGTCTGGCCAGCCGGGATCTCCTGACAGTCCCTCTGACGGATGACTACCGGATTCTGGCATCGCTCGAGCCGTCTTCCTCCGCCGGCATTTTTCGATCGACGGATCATGGCGACACATGGCTCGCTTCTGAATCCGGCGCACCTACGTCTGTGACCGTTCCGGATCTTGCGTATGTGCCTGCCACACCACCTTACATACTCGCAGCAGCCTTCGCCGGAGGATCTCCCAATCAGGGCGGCGTGTATCGAAGCGAGGATGGCGGAGCGAATTGGACCCGGTTCACGACGGGATTTCCCAATGCGGACATCAAGGCCGTTACGGCGGATCCCTTCGACTCCTCCCGGGTTTTGGCCGGTGCTGTGTTCGACGGGGTCTTTATCTCGACCGATCGCGGGCAGACATGGTCCGCCTCGAATACCGGCCTGAACAATCTGCGCATTCAGACGCTGATCGCGGATCCCGGCAGCCCGGGGCATTTTTATGCCGGGTGCCTGAGCGGCCTCTACCGATCCACCGATTCCGGGGGAACATGGGAACAGCTCAACCTGCCCGACGGCAGCCCCCAGATCATCACTGCCCATGCGCTTTTTCCGACTCCCGGTTCGGTCGTCGTATCCTACCGTGTCGGATCCACCAATCATCTCGTCCGCACCACCAACTCCGGCATGTCCTGGACCACGATCGAAGCGGGATTGTCGAGTTCCATTCAGATTCGCGCGATCCAGTCCAATCCGACCGTG
Organism: uncultured bacterium; assembly: GCA_964472395.1. Taxonomy (GTDB): domain Bacteria; phylum CSSED10-310; class CSSED10-310; order CSSED10-310; family CALFER01; genus CALFER01. Next base: position 40,765 of record CAYYMM010000016.1, read on the forward strand.
TCGGGCTGGATCTGTATCGGCACGATCTATGACGGCATATTCTGCAGCACCAACAACGGTGGGGAGTGGATGGCGTTTTCCGATGGTCTGCCCGAGAACCGCTACTTCACCGTATCGAGCCTCGGATATGCCGGAATGCCGAATGAGTCTTACCGGTTGTTCGCGGGTACCAATCAGTCGGCGAATGTCTATCAGCGCGATGAATCGATCCCGCCCCCCTGTGCAACTCCTATGGCAACCCGGACACCCACGCCGACTCCGAGCGCGAACCACACGCGCACACCAACTCCCACGCGGACTCCATCGCCGACGCACAGCCCGAACCCCACTATCACTCCGACTCCGGTGCCCACAACGTTTACTTTCGGTATCGAATTCGACATGCCGTCCGACTACTTCTCGCCCGGCGATATCTTCCGACTGACGCTCCAGAGACGAAATCCGTATGCGGAACCTTTGACCTTGCCTGTTTTCGTCGTGCTTGATGTCGGCGGCAACTTCTTTTTCTGGCCGTCCTGGCGGCGGTATAGTTTCGACACCCAGACGGGTCTCGATTATGCGCTCGTTCAGTTCGCCCAAGGAGTATTCGATCTCGATGTTATCCCCGCAATCGAATGGCCGTCCGGTACCGGATCGGCAGACGGCCTGATGTTCTGGGGATGTGTGATGGATACGCAATTGCAGGTCATGCTGAGTGAGATGATCCAGATCGAATTCAGTTACGGTGAGTGATCCTGCGGGTCAGCGACATGGTTCATACGGGCCGGGATAGAGGCTGAGCCCGTCCTTCAGATACCACAGATACCGGTAGCCGGCATCCAACATCACATCGATTGCAAACCGGCTGCGGATGCCGTTGGTGCACACCACAAGATACTCCGTGTCGGGACTCAGAGATGAAGGCACTCCGGTCTCGAATTGTTCATGCGACAGGTTGATCGAACCCGGAATATGATCCCGGCAGAACTCCAAGGAGGTGCGGACATCGAGCACCGTCGCGGTGGGGTGGTCGAGCAGCCATTGATCGAGGAAGGGCCCGGAGGTGATGCGGTCGCGGATATGCGTCGAGAACGATGCATGCGACAGATCGGCCAGACCGGTCGATTCCTCGACGAGCCCTGCCCAGAAGGTATAGGTGCTGTCCGGAATGTCCGGCAGGATCTCGAGTGTGACAAACTCGTATCCATCGACCACGAGTCCAGGATCGGAAGAGAATCGGATGGGATGAAACCCCATCGACCATTCGGGATAGGAGTAAAACGAACCGAACGCTTCGAGCAGCACGTAAATCGACAGATCTGCCGGCACATCGGGACTCAGAATCGAAAGTTCCGCCGACAACATGTTACCGGTGTAGTAATCCGCCTGATCCGTCCGGATCGCGACCCGGCTGCCCGAGCCACTGACCGGTAACACGACCGGCACCATCGATTCGGCGAATCGTAATTCAAGGGATGCCGAGAACGCCTCAACCTGAAGGGGGGCGAACTGAACGGTGAATTCGAGTTGTTCGTTGGGCTCTAGGCGAAACGGCGTTCCAGGCAACCCGTCATGGCTGAACCGATCCGACGATACCGTGACCGATTCGATCGTCACGGCTTCGGCGCCCGGATTGATGATCCGTACGGTTTTGTCTGCGGAAAGCGGAAAGAGCACATCCCCGAAATCCAGGATCCCTGATTCGAACCGAATCTCCGTCGCCGGCGCTTCGGCTATTCCGATCGCCAGTGTCCGGTCATTGGAACCCGTATAGTAGAGGACATACCGGTCATCGATCACCAGAATCGATGGGTCGAACAGATCGAATGCGTCAAATGTCAGGGCGTAGGCGCGTCCGAGAATCGGTCCGTGGCGTGTCCAGTCCAGGCCGTTTTCAGATGTGGCATATCCGATGCCGTTAATCGGCCTCGTCACACAATAATGCACCGCATCATAGAACAATCGATAGATGCCTCGATGCTCGTCAAATATCAGATGCGGGGATCCGACGCCGTTGTCGTCGAATCCGTGGGGGCCGGGATCGAGAATCGAGGCAGCGGAGGCCGGGCCATCGATCTTCAGCCAGGTGTTGCCGTCTGTCGACACCGCTGTTCCGATAAAGGTTCGGAGCGGATCGTTGTAACCCTCGTAGACCATCCGGTAACTGTCGCCGGTGCGGATGACGTGCGGCGCTTCGGCGTTCCGGTGATCGAACCGGTCGGGTGTCGGGTGCAGACTGAACGCGGCTCCGGAGGGGTCGGGTCCGGCAATCCGCATCCATACGAATCCATCCGGAGAAAACGCCTGGCCGATTCTCCAGTTGGTGCCGTCGTATCCCGCATACCACATGCGGAACCCGCCAGCATCCTCGATCACACAGGGATCCTTGACCGCCAATGAATCGAACGCACCGGAATCGCCATGCCCGAAAACCGCGCCCAGCCGATCCCACGTGGTTCCATCCACCGATTCCGCGACGGCGATCATCATGCCGGATTCCGGGGAATGCGCCGTGTAATACATGCGCTGATGAGCACCGACCCGGATGATATCGGGATCCGTCAGGCCGGATGCGTCGATGGAACCGTCGGGGCCGGGGCTCAGAATCGGTTGATCGGATGTCCGCTGCCAGGCAGCAGTTGAAAGAGACCCGCAAAGGGAAAGGATAACCATCAAGATCCACGGGAACCTGCTCATGAAAACCTCCTTCGCGGACCGAACGCCGCTCGAGTCATTATACTTGATAGTTTCTATCAATTACAAATCGATCGAACGTTCAGGGATTCAGTTGCCAGATTGCGGCATTGAGGATTGCGGCGAAGGAGACCCAGGCGAGGTAGGGGATCAGGAGAGCGGCGGCGAGATCGGAGTGTTGGCGGAAGGCGAGCAGGGTCAGGAGGATGGCGATCCAGAGCATGATGATATCGAGGAATGCGAGATCCGGGCGTTGAAGGCCGAAAAAGAGCCATGACCAAAGCGCGTTGAAGACCAGTTGGGTGATGAACAGGGCGAGTGCGGGGGCTGCCTGCCGGAAACCTTTGAGCATCCAGACGCGGTGGGCCGCGACGCCCATCGTGATATACAGGATTGTCCATACGGGGCCGAACACCCAGCCCGGAGGATTGAAGAACGGTTTATTGAGAGAGGCATACCATTCCCCCGGCATGAATCGCGATCCGAATATCCCTGCCGCGAGGCTGACGGCGATCCAGCCAATGAGTCCGAGCGTGTTGTGTGCCATGATGGAACCTCCCGGGAACGAAGGAAGACAGGCAGATTCATGATACGGATCGGCGGAATCCGGATCAATGTCGTCGCGGCGCTGCACAAAATCCGCTTGACAGAACAGTTCGTCGGAGCGATATATAATTCGATATCTGTCGAATCATTTATCAGGGAGGTGTTTCCATGAATACAAAATCATATTGGATCGATGAATTTCGACATCGATTGAATGAGATGAGCCATGAGCATGAGCGTGACGCCGTCCGTCTAGGATCGGAAGGCGACGTGACCGCCGCCGTTCTGGCCAAGATCCGCCGCAACGTCGTGGACATTTTTATCCGGATGCTGGAAGTATGCGCGCGGGAGCCGGTTCAGGCCATGACGCCGGCGCTCAGGAAGATCGTATCCGAGCATCCGGTACGGGAGGCGCGCGAGCGGGCCATGTTCGAGTATTATCTGCGGATGATACCGGGATCCTGGGAGCAGGCGCTGGAGGAGGCGATCCGGTTCGAGGATCGGGAAGCCGAGATGAAGGAGCGGTGCAAACTGGACGTCCGGGATCGGATACTGGCCGGGTATCGGGAAACGGTCGGGCCGGAGACCGGAAGGAGGCTGGGATGATCGAGAAGACGATTCGGGTCCTGAAGGCTCTGGCGGACCGGTCGCGGCTCCGGGTTGCCGCCGCATTGCTCGAGCGGCCGCACTGCGTCGAGGAACTCGCCGAGCGGTTATCCCTGTCGCCCTCGACGGTTTCGTTTCACCTGAAGAAGCTGGAGGATGCCGAGCTCGTGAGCATGGCACGTGAGCAGTATTATGCGGTCTATACTCTCCACCCGGAATCTCTCGACATGACCCTTCGCAATCTTCTCCGAAATGCATCGGAAGATGAAAACACTGATCGGACGGGCATGGACGCATATCGGAAGAAGGTACTGGCGACGTTTTTCCGGCACGGGAAACTGGTTCGGATACCGGTTCAGCGGAAGAAGCGGCGGATCGTTCTGGAGAAGATATTGGAGTCCTTCGAGCCAGGAAAGGTGTATCCCGAGAAGGAAGTGAACCTGATCATTGCGGAGTTTCACGATGATTTCTGCACGCTTCGGCGGGAGATGATCTGTGAGAAGCTGATGGAGCGGGATTCGCGCGGCTACAAGCGCGGCAACGGGTCGGTCCCATGAGCGGGTGGTTCGGAAAGAGGATGTTGTGTCAGCTCCTCGGATGACCCAGATCTTCCTCTTAATTCTCTTGCCCTGGTATATCGCTTTTATTATCATGGTAATTTGGATTGTCGTTCCGACAGCCATTTAACTCATCATCGGAGGAAAAAAGGAGTTTAATCTATGTTTCGAAGATTGTTGATCATTTTTACAGCTGTGATCTTGAGCGCTTTTGCGGTTCAGGCACAGACAAACCCGACGGCTCAGACATTGCCATTCAGTTTCACATCCCAGTCAGGCTCTACTCTACCTGCCGGTGTAGCGATGCACCGATTTGCAGCGACACAAACAACACGAACAGTCAGTCCCGCAACTGGTGATCTGGCTTATGCGAGTGGTTCTGGTGCGGGGTGGAGAGATGAATCCACCAGCGGAATAAGTTTACTTGGATCTGGTACGGTTTTTGCGGGCGCAATGGTAGTTGCGATAGATACAACCGGATTGACGAACATACAGGTTTCATGGACTGGACGAACAATCGTCGATGGTGGTCGAGTCAATCACCTCGGATTACAGTACCGAGTTGGAACTTCCGGTAATTTTGCAGATGTCGATGCATCAAACACAGACTACACCGGTAGTACTGCTGGCCATTCTGCAACCTTCGGACCGACCGCGCTCCCTGCTGCAGCTGAAGGTCAATCAGTTGTTCAGGTTAGATGGGTATACTGGGACACAGGTTCCGGAACCCGCGATCGCCTTGGTTTAGATGAAATCAGCATTCAATCCGTGACTGCGACAAATACGCCGGCCGGTGACACGCCGACTCCGACCTACACACCCGAACCGACAAATACACCTACTGCTACCGGCACACCGCCTTCAAGCACAACCGTGATCATCAATGAAGTGGATTCAGATTCTCCTGGAACCGATACCGCAGAATTCATTGAACTCTACGATGGCGGCACCGGAAATACATTACTCGCGGGACACGTCGTCGTTCTCTTCAACGGCTCCGATAACCTGAGTTACTTGGCAATCGATCTCGATGGCTATTCCACCAATGCACAGGGTTACTTTGTGATTGGTTCGACAGGAATGACAGAGGCCGACATTCAGGTTGGCACCGGATGGCTTCAAAATGGTGCGGATGCAGTTGCACTGTATCTCGCCCATTCCACCGATTTCCCCAACGGAAGTGCCGTCACGACAACCGCTCTCGCGGATGCACTGGTGTACGATACCAGTGATGCAGACGATGCAGAACTCCTTGTTTTATTGAATTCCGGAGAACCGCAGATTAACGAAGATGAAAACGGAACCGGAGACACCGACTCGATGCAACGCTGCCCGAATGGCTCTGGCGGAGCCCGAAACACAAGCAGCTATGCCATGCTCGCGCCGACTCTAAAAACCGCCAACACCTGCATTTTCCCGACCAGCACACCAACCGAAACTCCGGTACCTACTGACACACCGACCGAAACTCCGGTACCCACAGATACACCGACCGAAACTCCGGTACCCACAGATACACCGACCGAAACACCCGTAGCGACGGATACACCGGCGCCGACCGATACACCGACCGAACCCCCCTTACCGACCGACACACCAACTGAACCTCCGGTCAATACCAACACACCAACGGCAACGCCGACCAACACCGCAACCCCGACCCCCACGATTCGCCCCGGCGACACCTGCGCCAACGCGATTGTTCTGGCCTATCCGACCTGCGTGACCGGATCGACATTGAATTATGCCAATAACTACGATTGCAACAGCGGATCGCCCATCACGAACAGCGGCGATGTCGTTTACACGTTCACATTGCCGGAACCGATGACGGTATCGATCGTCGCCGAAGCCTCCTATGACGCAGACTTCGGTCTTTCAACCGTTTGCGATGCCTCGACGAGCGACATCGTTGCCTGCGCAGACACTTATGGCGCACAGGCCAATCCATCCTGCAGTTCATTGACTCACAGCTTATACGGGTTCTTCACATTCAATCAGTTCATTCCTGCGGGCACCTACTACTTCTGGGTGGACGGTTACTCGGGCAACACCGGCAACTACGCGCTCGAACTGATCGCCACATCCGGTCCGACCGCCACTCCGACAACACCTCCGACCGCCACTCCGACCCGCACACCGACCGCCACCGCGACGCCGGTCTTCGGCGGAAGCTGCGCGATGCCGTTCGTTGTGAATGCGGATACCGATCTGCCATACACATCGGTCGAGACCACCTGCGGCAAAGGCAACACCTACAGCAACACATGCCTCGGCAGTTACGACGGCGGTGAAGATGCGATCTATCAGTTGACTCTGACCAGCGAAATGTTCATCGAGATTTCCTACACGACCGCTCTCACATACACCGGAATTTTGCTCGATGACTCCTGCCCGCCCGATCCGACCACCTGTATCGACATCTTCACAATTATTGGAGCAGGCGGCGGCACACTGGGCGGCAATCTGCTCCCGGCAGGCACCTACTACATCATGCTCGACACCTGGCCGACACCCAACTGCTTCGCCTACACACTGACCATCACCGGCGCCGCTCAGACGCCGACACCCACCATCACCCCGACACCATTCCCAGGCGAAAACTGCAGCAACCCGGTTGCGATCAATTGCGGTGATTGCGTAACAGGAAGCACCGTCGGACGCGCCAACGATCACACCTGCGCCCCCGGTCATGCCGGCCCGGATCTCGTGTATGAACTCACTCTGGCCACGACCCAGATGGTTCACTTCCTCGGGGAAGCCGACTACGATGCCGACTGGTCGATCGCCACGACCTGCGCCGCCACCGCGGACATTCTGTGTGTGGATTACTATCCGCTCAACACCGGAGATCTGACTCTGAGCTGCGGAACGGTGACCGCCGAAGACTACAGCATGCTCGATTTCCAGACAGTCCTGTTGCCCGGTGTCTATTACATCTGGATCGACGGATGGACAGCCGGTGTCGGCGGCAACTTCGCTCTCGAAGTGACCTGCACAACCCCGTCAATCGTGCATGGATGCCCGACCGACACAATCTTCGGTCAGGAAGCCCGCACGGGTGACGATTCTCAGTGGTCCGCCAGCGTCAACGATATCGGTACAACCAGCCGCGTCGCAGACAACTTCAGCGGTCTGACCACCGACATCTGCGACATCCACTGGTATGGTTTGAACGCTTATAACGGCGGCAGCGGTTTCGCGACCTGCTCGAAGCCGGATCCTGAAACCTTCACGGTCGTTTTCTACAATGACAACGCCGGTGTCCCGGGAACCGTCGCCGGAACCTACACCGTGTCCCCGACGAAAGTCGCGACCGGTGATTCCTACAGCACCTTCCCGCTATACTACTACTCCACCACAATCTCACCGTGTCTCACACTGACCGACGGCTGGGTCTCGATCCAGAGCGATGCGACGACCGGCTGCTGGTTCCTCTGGGCCAACTCCTACGATGGTGAGTATGCTGCAGCCTCCAGCACCGATTCAGGCACAACCTGGACCGCCGCTGCCGAAAACTTCGCGTTCTGTCTGACCGACACCGTCGAACCCACTGCCACACCGACACCCGAACCGACGAACACTCCCGAACCGACCGTGACCCCGACCGAAACCCCGAGCGACCCGACTCCGCCTCCGACCGC
>CAYYMM010000017.1:0-3208 GCA_964472395.1 uncultured bacterium
ATCAGCCGCGTCGACATGCCTCCGGATCCGAAGATCTCCGAGAACACCGAGAGAGCATGGGTCCGGGCATGATAGGGTTTAGGACCAAGATGGCCAAGAACGAAAGCGGCCTGAGTTCCTGGTTTGTCCATGAGAATGACTCGGTTTCCGGTCATTTCCGGTTCGGGTTCAGGAACTACAGAACGACCGGCCGCCGCACCAGTCCACCCGCCGATCGCCGTCTCTATTTTTTTGCGCATCACATCATTGAGATTTCCGACGATGCCGATCCGGGCAATATCCGGTTTATAGTAGTTACGGTGAAACGCAATGAGGTCATCTCGGGTAAGACTTCCGAGATCGGTTTCAGACGGCATCCGGGCAGCGGGGTGATTCGCTCCGAGCAACGCTTTCTGAAACTGCATCGACGCCTCAAAGAACGGATACTCCTGCATTCTTCGTATCCGGTTCGTCATCAACGTCCGCGATACGTCGATCCGACGTTCATCGAATCGTGGATTGAGGAGCATGTCCATGAATAGATCGATGGCGGCATCGAGATCTGATGTCAGGCAGGACATGACGAGTTGCGAATGATCGGCTTCGGCTTCCGCGCTGATGGAAATGCCGAGCAATTCCATGATTTCATCCACTTCCTCCGGTGTACGGCTCTCGGTGCCACCCCGCCTCAAGGTCTCGGCAGTCAACTCTGCGCAACCGTATCGCCCTTGGGGATCCGACGCCGCGCCGGCATCGATTTCAACTAAAAGCCATACCGTCGGCGTCGTACGTTGCTCGAAAAAGTAAACCTCAGCGCCCGACTCCAGCCGGGTGATCTCCGGCGCGCTGAACTCGAACTTGAGAGGGAAAAACAGGATGGAATCCGGATCCGGCAACTCGGGTTCCCGCGCCATCCCGCTCCAACTCGCCAGCGTCACGATCATGATGATCCAGATCATCTGTTTCATTTCATTCTCCTCCCTTGATCTGGTTCTCGACAGGCTTCAGCGGCGGCGTCAGGATGCCGATCGTTCGCCCGGAGTCATTGAAGTATTTCCCGGCGACCGTCGCGATCGCCTCGGGAGTCACATCCTCGATCTGCGTCATGTAGTCGCCGATTTTACGCCAGTCTCCAAGGAGGTGGTCGAAGACCGCGAGACGCATGGCGAGCCAGAGGTTGGCATCGAGCGAATTGATGAAATCGACCACCAGGGATTTCTTGACCTTATTGATTTCGAACTCGGTCGGCGGGGTGGTCGTCAATCCGTGAATTTCCTCCATGACAGCCGCCGTCACGACCTGTTCGTCCACCCCGGGCTGAAGATCGACATCGATCAGGAACAGCCCGGGATATCGGTTCAGGGAATCCGCGCTTGCGTTGACCTGAACGGCCAGCCGATCTTGCAGAACCAGACGTTTGTAGAGCCGGGACGTCCGGCCTTTCGCGAGAACATCCGCGGCGACCTGAAGTGCGCAATTGTCGATCGAAGGGTAGTTCGGGATATGCCATCCCATCATGATGGTGGGTTGCGCATCGCGTTCCAGTCGGACGATGCGTTCGGCGAGTTGCACGGGTTCCGCGGTGATCGCTCGCTCAGGTGCCGGACGATTCGGCAATCTCCCGAAATACGTCTCGGCGATCTGCTTGACATCCCGCAGCATCAGGTCACCGACGATGGCGACGACGATGTTGGAAGCCACATAGTATTTACCGTGGAACAGACGGGCGTCCTCAACGGTGAGCCCCTCGATGTCGTCCATCCATCCGATGACCGGATCACCGTAGGGATGAGCCATGTAGGCGGCGCCGGCGAACTCCTCCCAGAGTTGTCCCGAGGGATTGTTATCGGTTCCCATCCGGCGTTCTTCCATGATCACATCCCGTTCGTTGTAAAACTGGCGGAAGACAGGGTTCATCAGCCGATCGGTCTCCATACGCGCCCAGAGTTCGAAGCGGTTTTTCGGGAGACTGATCATGTAACTGGTCTGATCCTGCCCTGTGCCGGCATTCAGGAAGTTAGCGCCGTTCTTCTGGTAGATCACATCGAATTCATTATCAATCATCCATTCCTGATGCTTCGCCTTCGCCTCGTCGAAAGAAGCCTGAAGCGCGGCGATCTTCTCGGGATCCGCATCCCGGGTACGTTTGAGCATCGTAAGCAACCGGCCCAGTTTCTCTACTTGTTCCAGAAGCGGTTTCTCCTTGCGGAAATCCTTTGTGCCAACGGTCGTCGTTCCCTTGAACGCCATGTGCTCGAACACATGCGCGACTCCCGTTTTCCCCTGGGGTTCATCCACACTTCCAGCTTTAACCAGAACGACAGCCGAAAAGACGGGGATGTCGGGGCGTTTGAGAAACAGGAATTTCATCCCGTTATCCAAAGTGAATTCCTCGACCTGACGCGACAAATATTCATCGAACAATGTCCGTATCTCGGATGCCTGTATCCCGGTCGAAGCGACCAGATCCAGAATCAGCAGCATCACAATCATCATTCCAGTTTTCACTCGATCCACCTCCGTCGTTGCATTTCCAGACCTCTCTCTACGAAAGCCGCGGAAAAAAGTTGCGCACTCATCCCCCGGCAAAGGTAATCTACCAGAGACAGCCACTCGCCGCCAAATCTATAAGACAAACGAACCGCATTCATGTTACATCCTTATTGATTGCAAAGCGTGCATTTGCTAAAAAAACTCCGATGAGTCTGCCACAACCAAGGAGGAATTCATGAGACGGTTTTTACTGTGCGTGTTCGCCATGGCTTTGCTCGTATCTACCGTAGCGGCCCATACCCCGCTCGGCGGACTGACCGCGGCAGTCAGTCCGGATGGCAAGACCCTGGTAGCCGGAGGGGATTCGCGCGTTGTTTACGTGATCGATCCCGCGTCGCTCGAAGTACGGAACCGCATTTGGGTTAAAACATCCATTTTCGCGCTCTATTTCTCGAACGACGGATCCAAACTGCTGATCGAAGATACCAATGGTTCGGTGTTCTGGGTCAACACCCAGAGTTGGGCGATCGAGAAAGAGTTGAAGAATCTGTCCTTTGTCAGTCCTGCCGTGAAGGTTGACCTCTGCGCGGCACTCTCAGCCCAGAAAGAAATATCGTTTCTGACACTATCCGACGGTGCTGGCAAAGGGAAAGTCACATTCGACAAGGATATCGCAGCATTCGCACTGAATCCGGAAGGAACGCGGTTGGCGGTGTTGAGCAAGGACGAAAAGGAC
>CAYYMM010000017.1:3218-47776 GCA_964472395.1 uncultured bacterium
GATGTTCCCAAGGACCTGAAAGGAGCCGCCCGGCGTGAATTCGAACAGCGGAACAACGGGAAGACCGCCTTTTTTGTTCTTTTTGAAGTCCCATCCGGAAAGGAACTCGCCCGATCGAAGACTTACTACACATCCTCCGCCGGTGCGTCGATGCTGTTTGACGGCGCGGACGTTCTGGTCGTGAACTACTCGAATGAAAATGCCCGAATCAATGCCAAAGGAGAGGCAACGGTGTTCGAACTGTCGAACAGCTTCAATTATGGGATCGGCATGTCGCGCGACCATTCGGTTCTCGCAACGGGAGGACTGTCCACGGGGACGATAGCGAAGGTCAAAGGGCTGGGAATGCTGTCGTTCACCGCGGATAAACTCCCGGGATGGCCGGAATATTTTAAAGGATTCGGAGTTCTGCCCGATGGAACCACTTTCGGTGGGACGACGGCGTACCGAGTCATCCGGATCAAACCCGACGGAACGGTCGATAAGGCGGCTCCGATCTACTGATGTTCGGGGCATTGGAGCATTTAAACCGGTTCGTGATCCGAAAACAGAAAAAAACTGGTTTACGGGGCTTGACAACCTAAAATGAGGACTGGATATTAGCCTTGCAACTTTTACCTCGAGGGAGGCAGGTATGGCTTATAAGATCACCGAAGAATGCATCGCTTGTGGCGCATGCGAACCCGAGTGCCCCGTTGAAGCAATTTCACCGGGTGACGATATCTACGTCATCGATCCGGACAAATGTACGGATTGCGGCAATTGCGCGGAAGTCTGCCCGGTTGACGCTCCGAAACCGGAAGAATAGTCCGTCAGATATCGAACGCCCCCGTGTCGAACCGATCGACCGGGGGCGTTTTTGTACGTGAGATTCCCCATGGACAGCAGCACGGCCTGGCAGCTGAAAATCTTCAGGAAGACTCTCAAGAAGAAGGAAAAGCTGGCGCTGATCCGTTCGATCCTCCCAGATCTCGCGAATTTGCGCTGCCTCGATCTGGGGTGCGCAAAAGGAACGATCAGTTATTTCCTTCGATCATGCGGAGGACGATGGTTCCACGAAGACCTCGATTTCTCCAATGTCTCCGCCACCCGATCCCTCGTCGGTCCCTTTACCGCCGTCATCCCTCCTGACCGGATCCCACATCGGGACGGCACATTCGATCTCATCCTTTCCCTAGATATCATCGAGCACATCCGCGATGACCGCGGGTTTCTCCGAGAAATGGCCCGGGTCCTGCGCGACAACGGCACACTGATTCTTTCGACTCCTGCAACCGGACCCGTTTTTATTCTCAATCGCCTCAAACGCTTGGTCGGTTTGACTCCGGATCAGTACGGTCATGTTGTCGAGGGATATACGCTCGAACAACTCGACTCAATGCTCAATGAAGCGGGATTCGAAATCCATCATCGATCGACATACTCCCGGTTTTTCACGGAACTGATCGAGCTGTTGATCAATCTCATGTTTGTGAAGGTGCTGAGGAAAACGGCCGTGAACCGTCGCGACGGGCACATTTCTCCGGGAAGTGCTGATGATGTCGCGAAGTACCGGAAACAGTTCGCCGTCTACTCCATCCTCTACCCGTTTGTTTTCCTGGTGTCGCGCCTCGATCTGCTTCTGTTCTGGCAGAAAGGCTACGCCACCCTTCTCGTCGCATCTCGTAGATTATCCCGAACCGACTCCAGGCAGTAGATTCTTCGCCTCCAAGATCCGTTCAGACAACATCGAATATCGCTCATCCATCCGGTTGTTTTTTACAGCGATCGCCAGTGCCTTCCAGGAACCCAGCAGCACCACCATTCGCTTGCCACGGGTGACGGCCGTATACAGCAGATTCCGCCTGAGCATGATGAAATGCTGTGTGTGTAGCATGATGACGACCGCAGGATATTCGCTCCCCTGGGCTTTATGGATCGAGCAGGCATAGGCTGGGACGATCTGTTCGAGATCCGATTCGTGCAGGTCGAGATCACGGCGGCCGAAACGGATTCTAAGTCCCGGAGGTTCCGTGAGAATGGAGCGGATTTTTCCGATATCACCATTATAGATGTCATGCTCGTAGTTGTTTCTGATCTGCATGACCTTGTCACCGGATCGGAACGTAGTCGGGCCGATCCGTATATCGCGACCACCCGGGTTGAGGAGATCCCGTAGCACACCATTGAGCGAATCGACGCCAAGGATGCCGCGGTACATGGGGCAGAGAAACTGAATGTCGTCGATCGGATCGATCCGAAGCCGGCGGACAAGGCGGTGGATGATGGTTGGAACCATCGCCAGAGCTCGTTCCGGATCGTTCTGCGCCACGAAGAAGAAATCAGCTGAAGTATCAGCGCGATCTACCTCCGGCATCTCACCCCGGATGATCCGATGCGCGTTCCTCACGATTCGACTCATCCCGGATTGCCTGAAGATGTGGGATAGTCGAGCGACCGACGCAAGTCCCGATTCGATCAGATCGGCCAACACGCGACCGGCGCCGACACTTGGGAGTTGATCTGCATCGCCGACACAAATCAACCGACACCCGGTTGGAAGCGCCCTGAGCAAGGCGGCGGCGAGTGTCAGATCGACCATGGAGGTTTCATCGACGATCAGGACATCCAGAGGGAGCTTTCTTCCGGCATGATAGTTGAAACGGCCCGATTTCGGGTCGAATTCCAGAAGCCTGTGGAGCGTCGACGCATGACATCCCGTCGTCTCGTTCATGCGTTGCGCGGCACGACCCGTCGGGGCCGCAAGCCTGATCTGGTAGGATCTGAAAATACCCAGAATGAGCCGGACGAGTGTTGTTTTTCCGGTTCCTGGCCCCCCTGTCAGCACCGCGATCGATGATTCCGTCACGGTCCGTACCGCCGTCCGCTGCGAATCATCCAACGTAATCCCGAATTCCTTCTCGAATCGCCGGATCTCGACCTCAAGCTCTACCTCAACCCCCGAAACTCTCGCCTTAGACAGTCGTTTGAGATTATCCGCGAGTTCCTGTTCGAGATGATCCATCGTTCTGGTAAAAACCAGACGGTCATCCGAGCGGGTTTTGCGGACAGCGAGTTCTCCTGCAAGAATGGAGGAGTTGACGATGTCACGGATCTGTTCAGCGGGCACAGCGAGACGTTGCGCGGACTGCGACACAAGCTTGTCGAATGGCAGGCACGTGTGCCCGTTCTCCTCGGCAATCGACAACTCATAGTGAATCCCGGCACGCAACCGGAGCGGCGAATCGCGCGCAATCCCAATGCGCATGGAAATCGCATCCGCCCTGAGAAACCCGATCCCCCGAATGTCCCTGCTCAATCGGTACGGATCCGCTTCGATGATGCCGCGAGCGGAATCGCCATACATTTCGATGATCTTCTGAGCCGTACCCGCACTGATTCCAAGGCCATGCAAGAACACCAGCGACCCGGCACGCCGCTTCTGCACCGACCATTGTTCGAGCATCGATTGCAGGGTTTTCCTTCCGATACCGGGTACTTCCCCGAGACGCTCGGGATGTGCATCGAGAACATCCAGGACATCGACTCCGAAATACGTGACAATCCGCGTGGCAAGTGCCGGTCCGATGCCTCTGAAATGCCCCACGAAAAAACGAATCAGCCCTTCCCGCGATTCCGGTCTCAGTTCAATGCAAGATTCGACACGAAATTGCCTGCCGTACCGACGATCCTGAATCCATTTCCCCGTGAGGCGGTACCGAGCACCCTGCGAGAGCATGTTCAGCGAGCTGACGAGATGGATCTTTTCGTTGCTGGGTTCCTGGATTGCCGACAGGACAGAAAACCCGCCAGACCCTGTATACACCGTATGATCGATGACAACCAAGATCGAAACAGATTCGGATGGTGCCGGCATCAGAGCGTGATGCGCTTCAACGATGCAAGAACCTCATCCATGTCCTGAAATCGGGATTCGGGATCTTTGTGCATGGCGGTCATGATGACGCGCTCAAGATCCATAGGGAAGTTCGGGTTCAGAGCAGAAGGTGCTTTTGCGTTGCCTTCGATATGCAGCTGAATCTTTTCCATCAGGGTCTCACCCTCATACGGCAACACACCGGTGAAGGCTTCGTACATGACCACTCCAAGTGAGTAGATGTCGACACGGGCATCCGGTTTGTTGAAATCGGGTCGGGAATACTCGGGCGCCATATAATCCGGCGTTCCGAGCGACAGTTCCTCGGTTGTGCGCAACATGGCTCCGGCAGCCGATGCGATACCGAAGTCCGCGACCTTGACGGTTTCATCCTCGGTGATCAGAAAGTTTTGTGGTTTGATGTCCCGATGGATGATGCCGATCGAATGCGCGACTCGCAACGCCGATGCCACCTGGATGAAAATGTCTCTCAACTGCGCGAAACTCACGGGCCAGTGATCGAACAAGAATTTATTGAAATCGACGCCTTTGATGAGTTCCATCGTGATGTAGTGAATCCCGCCACTCTTGCCGACATCATATAACCGGACGACATTCGGATGCGTGATCTTCCTCGTGAGACGGACTTCCTGGAGGAATGAATCCATCAACTCTTCGGCAATCTCGGGATTCAGAATCAAAATTTTCAGCGCGACTTCTTCTTCAAGCCGGAGGTCGAATGCCCTGAAGACCGCTCCCTGTCCGCCTTTTCCGAGCTGCTCTCGGATTTCGTATCGATCGTCCAGAACATCGCCGATCTTCAGCGCACGCGGATCGAGCGCATGTTTGGGGGCGGGCGGACGATGCTGAAGAATTTCCTCGATTTTCTTCACCACGATTTTCGGAGCAGCCTGATGCTTGACGAGATACTCGACAGCACCCAGTTCCAATGCCTTGGTCCGCATCTGAACATCATCCTTCGACGAAATGACCAGCATGGGAATTCCAGATGCGCCGCGTTGCGGTCCCCGGATCCGCTCCATCAACTCCGCGCCTTTACCGCTCGATATGATCGGGTTTACCAGCACGAGATCCGGGGTGAGATTTTTCAGCACGATATCCGATTCTTGAAGATTTGAGGCCAGATGCACTTCGAATCCGCGTGCCATCAGGAGATTCTGATAAATCTTCTGAAACATCTTGTTCTCTTCAACAATCAGAATTTTCCGCATGAATCCGTTGCTCCCCCGTGTGTCCATCTTGCGCTTCAAAGAAACGTCGGAGTAGCTTACCGTGATTCAGAGTGGATGTCAAAGATGCGTTCGAGTGAACCTACAGATCAGAATTCGACACTACCCGGTGTTCGCGGGAACGGAATGACATCGCGGATGTTCGTCATGCCGGTCAGATACAGGACGAGCCGAGCGAATCCGAGTCCGAAACCGGCGTGTGGCGCAGTACCGAATCGGCGAGTGTCGAGATACCACCAGTAGGCCTCCTCGTTCAGCCCTTTCGCTCGGATGGTCTCAACGAGCACATCGTACCGCTCCTCCCGCTGGCTCCCTCCGATAATCTCACCAATCCTCGGCACCAGTAGATCCATGGCAGCGACCGTCTTTCCGTCATCGTTCCGTCGCATGTAAAAAGCCTTGATTTCAGCGGGAAAATTCAGAACGAATACGGGTTTGCGCACGAGTTCCTCCGTGAGAAATCGCTCGTGTTCTGTCTGAAGATCCATGCCCCAGTGAACAGGATAATCGAATGTTTTCCCGGAAGATTCGAGCCTCCTGACCGCTTCTGTGTAATCCATCCGCTCAAAAGACTCATCGATCACCTGATCGAGTCTCGAATGAAGGGTTGGATCGATCCACTTGCACAGAAAATCCAGGTCATCGGCACAGCGCTTTCGGACATGCGCAGTGACGAACTTGATGAATTCCTCAGCCAGATCCACGTTGTCGTTCAGATCATAGAATGCCATCTCGGGTTCGATCATCCAGAATTCGGCCAGATGACGAGGCGTGTTCGAATTTTCCGCCCGGAACGTCGGTCCGAATGTGTAGATATCGCCGAGTGCCATGGCGAAGAGTTCGCCTTCGAGTTGCCCGCTGACGGTCAAACCCGCTTTCTTCTTGAAGAAATCCTGAGAAAAATCGATCGTTCGACCACAGCCCTCGGTTTCAACGAACGGAATCCGTTCAAGCGGCATCGTCGTAACCGTGAACATCTCACCCGCTCCCTCGGCATCCGACGCGGTGATGATCGGCGTGTGTACGTAATAAAAACCTTTGCTCTGGAAAAACGTATGGATCGCGTCAGCAGCAGCATTTCGAATCCGGAATACCGCTCCGAATGTATTGGTCCGAGGTCTGAGATGCGCGATCGATCGCAGGAACTCGAAGCTGTGCTTTTTCTTCTGCAGGGGATAATCGTCCGAGCTGGCTCCGAGGACTTCGATGCAATGCGGTTTGATCTCATATCGCTGTTCCTTCCCCTGCGAGGAACAGAGTGCGCCGTCGACCGCGAGACAGGCTCCGAGCTGGAGCGCATTGGCTGTTTCGAAATCATCGGATGACTCGTCGATGACAATCTGGATATTGTGGATGGTCGATCCATCATTGATCTCGATGAATGTGACACCCTTGCTCTGTCGTTTCTGTCGGATCCACCCGCAGGCTCTCACATGATCGATCGGCCCCGCCGATTCGAGCAGTTTCCGAATTTTCTCACCGCGCTTCATGCCGATTCCTCCTGATCCATCCACATCCATGTCCCCTGGAACGAGGGATGTCAATGATGCGGATTCATGAACTATTGCGAAGCAGGAAGTCCATGTCAAGTGCATGTGAAATTCCGTGGTGAATTACCAGTAATTCGAATATGATGCCCTCTCGATGAACACGACCTACCGCCGGTTGATTCTTTTTATCTGCCTGACGGTGATCTATGCTTTGGGCACACGTTACAACCTGGACGGCTATGAACTGGAGTATGTGCAATCGGCCCGAAGTCTTTTTCACGGAGACGGCCTTGTGCTGGCGCCTGGATTTTACGATCTCCCGGGGATTCCCGACACATGGGGCCCACAGCGCCAGATTCCGAGGCAGCATTACCTCCAGGCGTTAATCTCGGTGCCATTTTACATGCTCGGTGTCCAACTCTTCGGAGAACAGCCAACGATACCCGGGCGCGGTGGATACTGGGATCTGCCATGGGGTCCGGTTCTCATGGTTTCTCTCGTCAATCCACTTTGTTCCGCCCTAACCGTGCTTTTCATCATCTCGATTCTCACGAAACTGACCCGCAATGAAGCCATGTCCGTGACCACCGGGCTCATCTACGGTCTGGCGACGATGGCATGGCCTTATTCCGGACTTGGACTCGAGCCATTTCAGACATGCATTCTGACCTTGTGTGTTTACTGTGCTATTTTTTACCGCTATGCTCCCACCCTCCTTCATCTCGGCGTCTCACTCCTCCCGGTCATGCTATTACCGAACTGTAAGAAATACAGCATCATCTTCGTTGCCCCGTTGTCGGTGTACTTTGCCGTTTCGATCTGGAGCGGCAGGCGGCATCGGATACCCGGATTCGCCATGCTGACCATCGTCACCTCCCTCGCCCTGTATATGCACGTGGCATCCACCACCCACAAGCTTGCATACAATCCGGGGTATGTCGATGAAATCATTCAGAAGCTGACGGAACCCGCGCATCCTGTTTTCGATATCGTGACGGGGCTTCTCGTGTCCCCCGGAGAGGGGATATTTGTTTTCAACCCGATTCTTGTTTTCGCCATGGCGGGATGGCCTGGATTCTACCGGAAGTATGGCCTAGAAGCCAAACTGTTCCTGGGATTTCTTCTGGTGTGGCTGGCGGCTGCCGGAAGGATATCTTATCTACTGATCGATGAAGAATGGGGGCCCCGCTATCTCCATGTGTTGGTACCCTTCATGGTGATTGCCGGCGTCGAATCCCTCACCATGCCCCGAAAACGACAATGGAAATGGCTCTTTATCGGTGTCCTCGTGCTCTCAATCCTTCTCCAGGTCTTCGGCACTCTGTTTCTCGGTTTCCGGATTCTCGACGTTTCGATTGCGATGGGAATCAAGGATCTGAGTGTTCCCTTGTTCACCCCTTCCGTCTCGCAGCCCGTCATCGCAGGAACTCTTTTCCTGTCCATGATTCACCGATACTTTACCACGGAATCGCTCACGCTGACTCATATCCAGTATTTGAACTATGCAGGACTCGGCGCTGATCGTATCTATCTTCAGCAGTATCTGAACGGATTCGACAACCCCGTCGGTGCTCTGTTCACAGCTCGATGGGTAATGACGGAAAAAGGGTTGGATGTGTGGAGTGAGCAGTTTACATTCCTCATCTGGCTACTGATCCTGGCAGCCATGCTCGGAACGATCCTCCTGATCACACGTCCGCTTCGAAACGCACTCTCCGCTCCGAAGACATCCGAACCAGATCCTCTCGACACCGATCAGGATCTCGATTCATCTTCGACGTGATCCGATAAAAACCACTTGGCACGGCATGGCATTTCGTAACCTTTTTCAGATAACAGACGTCGAATAAAAAGGACCCGACTGCAGGCCGGTGTGCCGGCAGTCCCTTCCAATAAGGAGACTCATCATGAAGGTCAACGTTATTTTCCATAGCCTTTACGGGCATGTTCATACTCTCGCACAGGAAATCGCAGCCGGAGCGCGTGACGTCACAGGAACGGATGTCGGCATCTATCAGGTCCCAGAGACTCTTCCGGATGACATTCTAGCGAAGATGGGCGCTATCGAGACTCGGAAATCGTTCGCGCATGCACCGATCGCAACTATGGACACTCTGGTCGAAGCTGATGCCCTGATTTTCGGCACGCCGACCCGTTTCGGAAACATGTCCGCTCAGATGCGCGCCTTCCTGGATGCGACCGGACAGCTGTGGTTTACCGGTGCGCTCATCGGGAAGGTTGGCAGCGTATTCGTGTCGACAGCTACCCAGCACGGGGGCCATGAATCCACCATTCTCAGCTTCCACACGACACTCCTGCACCACGGGTTGATTCTTGTGGGCGTGCCCTTCTCACAACAGGGATTGATGGTGACGAATGAAGTTTCCGGAGGTTCTCCGTATGGAGCGGGTGTGATCGCCGGCCCGGATGGATCTCGACAGCCCTCTGCGAACGAACGTGCGATCGCTCGCTTCCAGGGAAAACACGTCGCCGAGATCACGCGAAAACTGAAATCTTGACAGCGTCAAACCCCGGCTTGAGTTTTGCGGGGTTTTTTAGTTCAATAGGAGTGTGAAATCACTCCCTGAACGAGTCCAGATATTGTGTTTTTTCTGGCTGGCGTTAAGCTTGTGCAGCAATGCCCGGAGCTTTACGAGCTTCGAATCGGCTCCCGAACAGATACCGGTACAAAACGAATTCGCTTTCGTTCAAATCGGTTTTCAATTTCGTGAAACAGTGGGCGTAACATTCCGGAACGGGATATTTGTTCCGCATGAGAATGCGTGCGCGAACGCCTTGAACTCGATCTTTCAGGAGATCACACCGGGCACAGTCTATCCGGTCTTTCCGGAACACCAAAGCACAGGACGGAACACGAGCAGTTCAGGTCGCACAACGATCCGTCTGAGCCATTTCTTCAGAGTCGTTCTATCCGATGACGTGGACGTCATCCAATTCATTGAGGCGCTGGAAGCGGTTGACTGCATCGAAGCCGTTTATCCGATCACCGTTGTGCCGATGTGGGAATCGAATTGGGATGAAGTTCCGCACTGGGCTCGTGATGGAACACCTGACTTTTCGAGCGCTCAGGATTATTTGTTTTCGGACGCTCCCGGTGCTCCCCGTATCGATGATGCCTGGGAATATGACGGTGGCAACGGCAGAGCCATGCGAATCACGGATATCGAATACGGATGGGATCGCTTCCACGAAGATCTCGTAAAACTCCGTGATCCCGCTGTAGTCATCGGAGGCGATCCGGGAAGCAGCATGGAAGAAGACCATGGCACGGCAGTTGCCGGAATGATGATCGGGACCGATAATGGTTTCGGGATCATCGGTTGCATCCCCGAATCAGACATGCAGATCTGTTATGTCATGAACGAGGGTCGTGTCGCACTGGCTGAAGCGGTGGTCACAGCGAGTGATTCCACGCGTGTGGGAGATGTCATCCTGATCGAAATGCAAGCACTCGGCCCAGATGACGGAAGCGGTCATGCGCGACTCGTACCGGTCGAATGGATACCGGAGGTATTTGCGGCGATCGCATATGCGACGGACCAGGGGCGGATCGTCATCGAACCGACCGGCAACTCCGGAGCGGATCTCGATGATCCGATCTACCAATCCCGTTTCGATCGAAATCTCTGGGATTCCGGAGCCATTCTGGTAGGTGCCGGGCAACCCTACACGCTCGAACCATGCACCTTCAGCGGATACGGGAACCGTGTGGATCTGCAAGGTTGGGGTTCCGGAATCGTGACGACCGGATTTGGAGATGCACCTGGATCGCCTGCGGAGGCGCACAGACAGTACACAACCCGCTTCGGAGGAACCTCGGGAGCAGCTGCTATGGTCGCCGCGACGGTGGTCGCCATTCAGGGTATCGCTCAAGCCCGCTTCGGCGAACCTCTCGGACCGCGCGCCATACGCGATCTGTTGGTCCGAACCGGCAACCCATCGCCGCAATCCGGTACAATCGGCGCACTGATCGACGTGAACGCCGCTGTCAATGAACTCGGCGAGCCCACGCCGACACCTACACCGGGCGTCTTCGCCGATCTGAGACTGAACTCGAACATGTATCACGCCGGCGAGCTCTTTATCCTCTCTCAGGAAACGATCAATACGGGAGAAGGCATCGCAGTCAGTGAGTATCTCGTGCTGGACATCCTGGGATACTACTATTTCTGGCAATGGCCGGGATTTGATCCGGCATTTTCCGGGAAAACATTCTTCCTGCCACCTGGCCGTTACACAGAACAGTTTTTGAATTTTATCTGGCCTCAGGGCGACTTTGGCGAGGTTGATGGTATCGGCGTCTACTTCTGCTATCTCGGGATATTTTCAGTCGAATGCGTCAGCAATCTGGATATGTGTCTGTTTGGATATCGCTGAAGCAATAAAGGAGGTTGTCATGAAGTCGATTGGATTCGTAATGCTGTTCGTGACATGCACGTGGGTTTTTGTGTCGGGTGTTTCGGGCGAAGATGCCACGGAAGGACGGGTTTTCATCTGCATGGATCCGGCGCATCCCTTCATCGGTGAAGCACCGGGAGCTTGTCCCCTCTGCAAGAAGGAACTGACTTCGAAAACTCTTTCTACCGGAGTTCTGATGGAGAGTCTTGCGGTGTTCACCAAGGCCATGAATGCGGATATAGCGGCGGGTAAAACCGAATCGCTCAAACAGCATGCCGAGGGCATCGTGTTCATCTCGGGCAAACTGGCCGGGAAAGCTCCTGCAAAGAAACCGGATAAACAGACCGAGTATAAAAAGCTGGCGGAGGAACTCGCGGAAAAAGCGAATGCAATCCTTGTTGCCGCGGACGCAAAAGATGATGAGGGGATGAAAGCCGGGTACAAGAATCTTGAATCCCTGTGTAAATCCTGTCACAGCGTTTTCAGATAAGAGGTCTGCAGCTCCCAAGCGAGTTGCGTTCGGATTGCAAACTAGGAGGAATTGTGGGAAAGAACATCGTTTACTCACTATTTATCTCGGTGATTGCGGCAGGTTACGTAGCGGCTTTGATTAATCTGTATCTTTCCCATGAACGAGCCGATCTGATCCCCGGCATGACGCTTCAGGATGTGGTCACGCATTTTCATGGCAGCGCTTCCGTTACACGCCTGACACACATGATCAATACATCCATGCGTCAGTATCTGGAGACTGATGATGAGAAGCATGCGATCGAGGAATGGGTTGGACGGGGAGCATCGGAAGTGGAGTATCCCTCAGTTCGACCCATTTTCCAGAACCGCTGCATCAAATGTCACGACATGTTCGGGAAGGCGGAATTCGCGCCGCTGACGACACTTGATGAAATCCATCGTTACACCGCGGCGAAGGAAGGTGTTTCGTGGTCTCATATCGCCCGAGTCTCCCACCAGCATCTCTTCGGAATGGGACTCATCTTCTGGAGCATCGGTTTGATCCTCTTTAGAACCCCGCGGATCATGACGTTCAAAAGCATCCTGCTAGCCCTCGCTCTCATCTCCGTGTTCGTCGATATCGCAGGCTGGTCACTGACCAAGTTGCATCCGGGCTTCGCTTTGCTTGTGGTGGGAGCCGGAGCACTCCATGCTGCGTGTTTCGCAGTCATCGCGATGGTCTGTCTCTACGAAATGTGGGTTCTCAGGGCTCACGATCTGTGATCGCAGAGCGAAGACTGATCCCGGCGCTGATTCCGGGACTGTACACATTCGGGTTCCTGATGCTGTGGATCCCGGCCGGGCTGGCTTATTTTCTGTCTGATGATTTTTCACTCATCCGAAACGTTCAGACTGGCGGACTGTTCGGTATCTGGTCCGGATCCGGTTCACGCTTTTTCCGCCCTGTTATCTCCATGTCGATTTTCATGGATCATCTTCTGTGGGGTGTCCTGCCCGTTGGGTATCATCTGAGCAATCTCCTGTTCCATCTCGCCAATTCGATCCTGGTGTACTTCCTTGTTATCGAAATTCAGAATGCCGTGATGTCCGGCGGCCAAAACGACCGGGGCGTGGCGAGCAGAGCGGCTCTGTTGTTTCTGGTTTTGCCATCGCACGGCGAAGCCATTTTCTGGATTTCAGCGCGAACGGACTTGATCGCAACCGTTTTCTTCCAGATGTCACTCATTGCCGGTCTGCGCACCCTGACGGCGCCATCCATCATTCCGATTCTGATATCATGGGCCACCGCCGCGATCGCATATCTTTCGAAGGAATCGGCGCTCACACTACTGCCTTTGTATATCGCTGTCATGTTGTTGAGCCGCTATCCACGCTGTCTCGGGAATACCTACTTGCGCTCTGGGATCATCCAAGCAGGAGGTCATGCGGCTTTATTGACAGCCTTCTGGATCTGGCGATACGACCGCATCGGAGACTGGATTGGAGGGTACGGTCTGGATATCCACATTCCCGTTCTCAATCCGGCGAAATTGATCAATATCCCGATAATGATGTGTCGTTCCCTGATGCCCTATCAGTCCGATCGCACGGTCTTTGTGCTGTCGGTCGCTTCGACCCTTCTGCTCGTGCTTGTTGTCATGATGCGTATGGTCCGCGAGACACGACGGACGATTCTCGGAACATCATTCCGTTATATGCTGCTGCTCGCGATATCGCTGCTTCCCGTATTCCCGCTGGGGACTTCAATCACCGACATGCAGGGTGAACGATTGGTGTATGCCCCTTCGGTGTTCTCGGTCTGCCTGCTGAGCCTCTGGATCAAGCAATCAGTTCCCGGCAAGGCATATCACCACATATGGCTGCTGATCCCAGGATTGTGTTTGGCATTTCTGGCGAGGAGTTCCGTGATATATGCACAGGCCGGGCAACTGAGTAAAGAAATCGTCTCCGAGATCTGCTCACTGGAACCCGTCAATCTTGCCTTGATCAATCTACCGGACAATTTAAGGGGTGCGTATATCTTCCGATCCTGTCTGCCGGATGCGCTGATAATCAGCTGTGACAGGCAGGTCGCCGTATCGATTTATTGCACGCATCCGATTGATTCTCGCAACACTGTGATCGATAGCAATCTCGATCCCCGATGGATTACCCTCCGATTTCCGGCGGAATGGATGACGCGTCCGGATTTCAATGTGCTGCCCGGAAGAACCGGAGACATCCCGGCGAGAATCTCGGAGAATCAACTCCGAATCAGCTGGGACACACTGCCGGTCAATGCGATTCCGATCATGTATTCCGGTGGCGCGCTTCACAGGTTGACAAGGCCCGAAGTGCCGTTATCGGCTTCCGTCACCGCTTCTCCTCTGGCGACTCTCGAAGTAACGAATCACTGATTTTTCAAAACCGACCACACCGGACTCGAATTGCTCGGGATCTCCTCCGAAGCCGATTCGGACGCAAGCAGGCGCATCGAAAAAACATCCTGGGACAACCCAGACATTGTATCGATCGGCGAGATAAGTCACGAGTCCCATGGAGTCGTCGGTCTTAAGCAGTCTGGGAAAAGCGATGCATCCGTGATCCGGAATTGTCGTCTGGAGATATCCTTTTTCCTCAAGGGATCCGCATATGGACCTGAGCATGGTGCGATTGTGTTCGAGGTGCTCAAACGCGGCAGTACGATACTCCACGAGATGATCGAACACGATCGAGGATAGCGATTCGAGATAGCGTGATCCGATCCCCTCGACCCACATCTGATTGATCCTGAGCGTTTGGATGAATTCGGGGGGGCCGACGACCCAGCCGCATTCGAGAATACTGAGACCGTAGGGTTTTGTGAGGCTGGCGATGGAAAGGAATGGAGGACCCAGACGGGCCGAGCAAAGCGCGGGTTCCGGCAGAAAATCGCGATAGACCTCGTCGACGAGAATCCACGCGTCGGGTACTACTCGTTGAACGATTTCCTTCATGGCCAGTAAACTCGCCTCCGATGTCGGGCATCCGGATGGATTGTGCAGCTGTGTCACGATGACCAAACGGGTTTTCGGGGACAGTGTTTTCGAGAAGTCCTCGAGATCGACTGAAAAGTCCGGAGGCACACGGCGGAAGTGCCGGATTTCCGCCCCGATGAAAGCAGGAATCTTAGAAAGCGGCTGATACCCCGGCGTCTCAACGAGCACATGATCTCCTGGTCGAACCAATGCCTGGCAGATCAGAAAAAGCGCATTGGTCGCTCCATTGGTGCGGATGATTGAATTGACGGGCATCGAGTATCGAGTGGCGATACGCTCGATCAGCGCAGGATGCCCCCAGGGATTCGGCGTGTTCAAGAGGGGAGCGAGTTGCATGTCGTAAAGGGATGTCATCTGGCGGCGAAGCAAGGCGAGCGGTTCCGGGACGCCGCTGCGAAGGAGCGAGATCGCATCCGGATTTTTGTGGAAATAGTTCATGAGATCCTTGTACCAGGACAGGTAATCGTTCTGCATGGGTGCCTCCTTGGATACGATCAAGATCGATGACAATCTGATCATAATGCGGAATGGAGGAAATGTTAAGGGGGCACTTGATCAACCGGTGGGGCAAGCGCCATGTTCGATTCCTGAACAACTCGTCTGATTTTTCAACCACCGGTCCCGATTCCGGCACGGCAAGTCGATTCGCTCAACACCCCAGATAACTCGCCACGGGGCACTTGATCTTGAGATCCGAATCGATCCGATCGATCGAAGGACGCCGCAGGCATGTGATTTGCTCTCAGTGTTGTCTAAGAATGGATACCTCAAGAACAAAGGAGAAACAGGATGCAGAAGACTCAGAATTTCGATACAGTAGCATGTGAAACAATCGATATGGACGATCTCGAAGCAGATCTCTTCGGATTCATTCCGGTGAACTTCATTCGAGATTTGATTCCGGAAGGACGGGATCACAGTTTCAACAAATCGGGCGTTGCTGTGGCGGCGGATCGGAGCCGACACAGGAACAGATAGCCCGAGAGGAGATGGAGCGAATGATGTCCGATCAAAATCAAAACGTCACCATCAGGACATTCCACGATGACATTGAAGAAGTATACCCATTGCGAAAGCATCGATATGAGATCGGATCGCATGGAGATGCAGATATTCGACATTCCGGCCTTCTGTTTATGCATGCAGAAGTCATGTTCGAGCAGGGCGAATGGGTGATTCGCCGCACGAATCCTGAAGCATCACTCACATTTGATGAGATCGAAATCCAGATGAAGAAACTCAATGATGGCGACCGGATTGATCTCAATGGCATCCCCTTCTATTTCTCAAGTCGTTCTGGAGTGACCATCACCAACGACACGACGATAGACGATGATTCTTCGTTGATCGGTTTATATACGATCCGAGTTATCAGCGGTCCCGACAAAGGCCAGGAGTTCACGTTGCGCTCTTCCGAGTATCTCCTGGGGAGACGTTGTTCAGCCAAAGGTCGGCGGGTTGAGCTCGACGATGAGTATCTATCGCGTGATCATGCCCGTCTCACGGCAACCCTCGATTACATTCTCATCGAAGATCTGAACTCCCAGAACGGTCTTTTCATCGGATCGAAACGGATTCGTCGTGAGTTCGTTTCTCCGCCTTGCACTCTCACCGCCGGTCGGACACGACTCCGTATCGAGAAAATCTCAGATAGATCCACCGGAATGCGTAAAACTGAGCCGTTGGGATCCGGCCTCGTTACTCAGCTCTGGCGCTCGTTCCGGATGCGTTTTACTGGCAGATGACCGAATGAGTCGATGATGAGGAGCATTCGCGGATCGATTCGGACAGAAACATGCATGGATATCCGGTTTTCAAGCACCGTTTCGGATTCCCTGCTCGAGGAATATGAGTTTCCGTCCCGTTCGGTTCAGGACTCCGAATTCATACCCTGTTTCGGTCACTGTCCGGATTGCGTTCAGGCCCCCTTTTGCATTCTGTTTTACAGCACCAACTTATGTTGACTCCGCGTGCATTTCTGATACTATTTTCTTCTTTGCCTCCGAGTGTCTATTCGGAGCATTGGAGGAATCGTTGAGGAGCGTCATTGCGATCGCAAATCAGAAGGGGGGCGTCGGCAAAACGACCACGGCCGTCAATATGGCGGCTTGTTTGGCGGATGCCGGAAGACATACTCTTCTCATCGATGCAGACCCTCAATCGAACGCCACCAGCGGACTGGGAATCGATCGATCGACACTTGACGGACATACCCTGTATGAAGTCTGCATCGACCATGCAGATCTCGATTCCATCATTCGTCCCGGCCCCGTTCAAAATCTCTTCATCGCCCCTTCCACCAAGAGACTCGCAGGGGCTGAAATCGAACTGGCCGGCTCATCTGAACGGGACTTGATTCTGCGCCACGCCATCAGCACTTCTCGGCAAACATTTGAATTCATTCTGATCGATTGCCCGCCATCCCTCAACATCCTGACCGTGAATGCTCTCGGAGCAGCTGATATAGTCATCGTTCCGGTCCAATGCGAGTATTATGCGATGGAGGGGATTTCATCGTTGACCGAGACGATCGATCTGGTGCGTTCCTGTTTGAATCCCAAACTGGATCTCGGCGGCGTCCTCCTGACCATGTATGATTCCCGCACGAATTTATCCGAACAGGTTGCGGCTGAAATCCGTCGGTTTTTCGGGAAGAAAGTCTATCAAACCGTGATCCCGAGAAATGTCCGTCTGAGTGAGGCTCCGAGTCATGGAATGCCGATCATCCAGTATGATCCATCTTCACGTGGAGCCCACGCCTATCGGGCGTTGATTGAGGAGTTGACTGAACGCAATGAAAAATAAAGGCTTAGGACGCGGATTGGGGGCACTGATTCCGGAAGGTATCGTTTCCGTTGAGGACCGGATTCAATCCGTACCACTCGATCAGATCGTTGCATCGCCCATGCAACCCCGTCGTCAGTTTTCAGATTCAAGCATAAAAGAACTCGCCGATTCGATCCGCGAATGCGGCATCATCCAGCCCGTTTTGCTTAAACCTCTCCATTCGGGTTATCAACTCATCGCGGGGGAGCGTCGTTATCGCGCTGCGCGTCTCGCCGGACTCGAACGGATCCCCGCGATCATCCGTCATATCTCGGATACCGCCGCTCTCGAACTCACTCTCATCGAAAATCTCCAACGTGAAGATCTCAACCCGATCGAAGAGGCCACCGGTTACAGATTTCTGATCGATGAATACGATCTGACTCAGGACCAGATTGCGAAAAAGATCGGTCGAGAACGCGCAACCGTGGCCAACATGCTGCGGCTTTTGAAACTTCCTGTCGAAATCCAGGAGATGCTTCGGAGTGGTTCGATATCGACCGGTCACGCAAAAGTTCTATTGAGTTTGAGCAATCCCGAAAAACAGGTCACGGCCGCCCGGCAGAGCGTCGCACGCGGTCTTTCTGTCCGAGCGCTCGAGACACTTATTCAGACCGGTGCCGCGGCACGCGCGAGTCAGTCCCGGCCCACACCAGATCCTAATCTCTCGGCTGCCATCGACGCGTTGCGATCCCGCTTCGGCACGAAGGTCGAGATTACCAGAAACCGTAAGGATCGTGGCGTTATCCGCCTCGAATTCTATTCCGAAGACGATCTGATCCGAATCCTTGAATTGTTGAATGGAGATTAATCGTGGTCAGCGTAGATCTTTCACTCGTCTTTCAAATCCTGTTGATGATCCTGTTTATAATTACGATGAACGGCCTGCTGTACAAACCATTTTTGAAGATCATGAACGAACGGAAATCCAGGCTGGAGGGGATGAAACGCGACGCCGAGAACTCGAGTAACGAGACCCGGTGCTTGAGCGATGCTTTTTCGACTGAAATCAAAGCTGCCGCAGAAGCCAGTCGAGCACGGATCTCGGCGACAACACAGGAGTCTGAATCGGACTCCCGCATGAAAATCCAGGAAGCACTTAAATTCTGTGAAGCCGAGTTATCTACATACCGGAAAAATCTCGAAGCGGAACTCGATCAGGAAAAATTGATGACCGAGCAACGGATCGCCAACCTCTCGGAAATGATCCGCAGGAAACTGATTCCCGGATTGCTCGCTTGTTTTTTGCTCACCGGCGGGATTGGATCGGCATCATCCCCCTCACACGCAGAAGACGCGTCCCCGCATGAATCAGATCATGGCGGGATCAGCGAACTGGCGAGGACCGTCGATTTCGTGCTGATGGCGGGATTGCTCGTATTCCTACTGCGCAAGCCGGTCGGAGCTGCACTTACGTCCCGAATCAATACGATCCGTGATTCACTCGAAACATCTCGGAAACGGCAGGAAGACGCCCAGATTGAAACGACCCGGATGCGGGAGCGGATGCAGTCGTTACCCGTCGAAAAATCCCGAATCGAGCAGAATACCGCCATCCAGGTCGATCAGATTAAAGATTCGTATCGGCAGATGACTGTCGAACGTATCGAGAAGATGCAGCAGGACAGTAAGCGACAGCTCCGGGCGCAGTTCATTGCCGCCCAGAAGGAACTCCGGCGTCACATCTCACAGGAAGCGATTCACAAAGTGAGACTTGAGTTTGAGAAGGGTTTGACGGTCGAGGCGGATCGGAAAATGGTCGGTGAGTGTATCGACCAGATGAATGAGTTCTTCAGAGGGAAAGGTGGAGCCATCCATGTATAGCCGGTTGGCCAACCGATATGCCAAGGCGTTGATTGACGCATCTGTAACACAGGCCTCCGAGCAGGCGGTTATGGCTGAAATGGCCGAGATCATGAGGGTATTTTCCGAGAATGAGACGATCCCGGAGATGATTCGAGCGGTCGGGCGTCATCCTGTGCACTCCCGGACCGTCGCTGACGATCTGATTGAA
Organism: uncultured bacterium; assembly: GCA_964472395.1. Lineage (GTDB taxonomy): Bacteria > CSSED10-310 > CSSED10-310 > CSSED10-310 > CALFER01 > CALFER01. Next base: position 22,565 of record CAYYMM010000017.1, read on the forward strand.
CGCCTGAAACCCGGACGCGTCACGCATCATTTCATGGAGTCGCTGATCGAAAATCGAAGGGTATATCTCCTCCCGGAAATCATTGACGCTTATCAGCATGAAATCAAGCGGCGGAATCGGATCGTCGAGGTTGAAGTTACGGCCATCCGTGAACTAGAGCCGGATGAACAGCGACGCATTCTACAATCCTTGGCATCGGCAACAGGGCGGACGGTTGAGATCCGTTGGCGGATCGACCGGTCGATTCTAGGTGGGATACGGGTACGGATCGGCGATGATGTTTTCGATGGGAGCTTGCGGTCGCGACTGAACCAACTGCACGATGAACTGATGAAGGAATAGAGGGATGGGTGCATGAACAAGATATCAGCTGCAGAGATTACTGAACTACTGAAGAGGCGGATCGAGGGTTTCGAGTCGCGGATGGATTATGCGGAGACCGGTGTGGTGGTGGAAGCTGGCGATGGTATCGCCCGTGTATATGGATTGGATCGGTGCATGTCCAATGAGTTGCTTGAATTTCCCGATGGGATTCTCGGCGTCGCCCTGAACCTCGAGGAAGACAATGTCGGTGTTGTTATTCTTGGAGACTACATCCACATCAAGGAAGGGCAGACCGTCAAACGGACCGGCCGCATTCTGAGTGTTCCGGTCGGGGAGGCGATGGTCGGGCGTGTTGTGAACGCGCTGGGCATGGCGGTCGACGATCAAGGCCCCATTGAGACGTCGTTGTTTCGCCCCATCGAGCATCTCGCGCCTGGCGTCATCGACCGCCGTCCGGTTCAGCAGCCGCTGCAGACTGGCTTGAAGGCCATCGATGCGATGATTCCGATCGGGCGCGGCCAGAGGGAACTGATCATCGGTGACCGACAGACAGGTAAAACGGCGATTGCCATCGATACGATCATCAATCAGAAAGGCGGCGATGTCATCTGCATTTACGTCGCCATCGGTCAGAAGCAATCGACTGTCGCCCGCATCGTCAAGACACTCGAACAGCATGGCGCGATGGATTACACCATTGTTGTACAGGCATCGGCGGCCGACCCGGCTCCGCTGCTTTACATCGCTCCGTATGCCGGATGTGCACTCGGCGAGTATTTTCTCATGCAGGGTCGACACGCGTTGTGCATTTACGACGATCTTTCCAAGCACGCGGCGGCCTACCGTCAACTCTCGCTACTGCTCCGCCGTCCGCCCGGTCGTGAAGCCTATCCAGGCGATGTCTTCTATCTCCACTCACGGCTTCTCGAACGCGCGGTCAAACTCGCGGATGACTATATCCTCGTTCCGAAGACTGCCCCGGCTTCGACTCGCAACGGACATGACGGGATCTTGTATCGGGATCGGGATGAGGATGAACGGAAACTGATGGCGGATGCTCTCGCAAAGGCCGGCTCAAGTTTCGAGATGCGAATGATACCGGAGAGCGGTGGGTCGCTGACCGCGTTGCCGATCATTGAAACGCAGGCCGGCGACGTATCGGCCTATATTCCAACGAACGTCATCTCGATCACGGACGGGCAGATTTATCTCGAAAGCGACCTGTTCTACTCCGGTGTGAAACCGGCCATCAACCCTGGCATATCGGTGTCGAGGGTCGGCGGAGCAGCACAGATCAAAGCATACAAAAAAATCGCCGGCCTTTTGCGACTCGACCTGGCTCAATATCGTGAACTCGCCGCCTTCGCTCAGTTCGGTAGCGATTTGGATGCGATGACCCAGCGGCAGCTTGCACGCGGTGCACGTTTGACCGAAGTGCTCAAACAAGATCAGTACTCACCTCAGCAGGTCGACGATCAGATTGCGACGATTTACTCCGCCACCCGCGGGTTTCTCGATGACCTACCCTTGACAGAGATCAAGGAATTCGAAGCCGGCTTGCATGGGTATCTGAAGCAGAATCTTCCTGCGTTCCGGACGGCACTTACGTCGCGCGGCACGTTGACGGACGAGGAATATGCAGCGCTCGACAATGCCATTGCCGTTTTTAAGAAACAGTTTCTGGCCTCACGGCAATCGGCGTAGAGTCGGAGGTTTCGAGCGATGGCTCAACTCAGGGAAATTCGGAGACGGATCCGAAGTATCAAAAAGACCCAGCAGGTGACGCGCGCGATGAAGATGGTGGCGGCCGCGAGACTCCGGCGGGCTCAGGAAGCCATTGTACTCGCACGCCCCTATGCCATTAAAATCCGGCAGATGATCGAGCACATCCTGACCTATCCGGACATCCCCGAGCATCCCCTCATCCGCGCATCCGCCAATCCTGCAGTTCATCTGCTCGTGATCAGCGGTGACAGGGGATTGTGCGGGAACTATAACAGTCAGGTCTTCCGGGAAGTCGAGCGAATCGCGGGGAAAGCCGGAAAGGATCTCGAATTGACGATCGTCGGCCGCAAAGGCGCGGACTATTTCGGCAAGCGTGGCTACACGATCCGCGATGCCATCAGGGACCGGGACACAAGCACTCCGGCGGAACTCGCTCGCAAGCTCTTCCAGTCGCTCTCGGAACGTTATCTGTCCGGAGATGTCGGGCGCGTGGCGGTGACGTACACCGAGTTCAAGAGTGCGTTGAGTCAGAAGGTTGTGACCGAGTGGCTGCTTCCACTGGCATTCGATCCGGCGGATTCCCGGTCACACTGCCTGGATTACATCTTCGACCCCGATCCGGGCAGTATTCTCGACAAGGTTCTCCCGAGATACCTTCAGTCCCAGATTTTTCGCTGTCTTTTGGAATCGCGAACCAGCGAATTCGGCGCTCGCATGACTGCCATGGATTCGGCAACGCGAAATTCGGATGACATCATTTCACGTCTGACGTTGCAGTACAACCAGGCCCGACAGGCGGCGATCACCAAAGAATTGATTGAAGTAGTTTCCGGAGCTGAAGCATTGAAGGGTTAGTTTCCAGGAGGTTTAACGTGGATATCGGAAAGGTTTCTCAAGTCATCGGACCGGTGGTGGATGTCGATTTCGAGGAGGGCGAACTGCCTCCGATCTACACTGCGTTGCAAATCGACAATACGTCGTCGCGGACCCAAGACGAACCCGTTCTCAATCTTATATTGGAAGTCCAGCAGCACCTCGGCGAACGCCGCGTGCGTTGTGTCTCGATGAAACCAACCGATGGTCTGCGGCGCGGCATGCAAGTGATTAACCTGGGCAAACCGATTTCGATTCCCGTCGGTCCGGGCACGCTCGGACGGGTCATCAATGTTATCGGTGAACCGGTGGATCACCAGGGGCCGATTAAATCTGACATCTACTATCCGATCCATCGGCCCGCGCCCGATTACAACGAACTGGAAACGTCCATTCAGATGCTCGAAACGGGAATCAAGGTCATCGATCTGCTCGAACCGTATTCAAAGGGCGGCAAGACGGGTCTGTTCGGAGGCGCAGGAGTCGGGAAGACGGTTCTGATCATGGAGTTGATTCACAATATCGCGACCGAGCATCAGGGCTATTCGGTGTTTGCGGGTGTGGGTGAGCGAACGCGCGAGGGCAATGATTTGTATCTGGAAATGCGCGGATCGAAGGTGCATGGGGGATGCGTTCTGGATCAGACCTCGCTGATTTACGGGCAGATGACGGAGTCACCCGGTGCGCGTCTTCGAGTTGCGCTGACCGGATTGACCGTCGCGGAATACTTCCGTGACGAAGGCCGTGACGTGCTCCTGTTCATCGACAACATCTTCCGTTTTACTCAGGCCGGCAGCGAAGTCTCGGCCTTACTTGGACGCATGCCCTCCGCCGTCGGTTATCAACCAACTCTGGCGACGGAAATGGGCGAACTGCAGGAGCGGATCACATCAACGAAGAAGGGATCAATCACGTCCGTGCAGGCGATTTACGTCCCGGCGGATGATCTGACCGATCCTGCGCCGGCAACCACGTTTGCGCACCTTGATGCCACGACTGTTCTTTCGCGGCAGATCTCGGAGATGGGCATTTATCCGGCGGTCGATCCGCTCGACTCGACGAGTCGGATTCTGGATCCGCGAGTCATCGGTGACGAACACTATTCCGTGGCTCGCAAAGTACAGGAAATCCTCCAGAAGTACAAGGATTTGCAGGATATCATCGCGATTCTGGGCATGGATGAACTGTCGGATGACGACAAACTGGTCGTCAGCCGTGCTCGTAAGATACAACGGTTCCTGTCTCAGCCGTTTTTCGTTGCCGAGGTTTTCTCCGGTCTGCCCGGACGGTACGTCAAACTTGCGGATACGATCCGGGGATTTGCGGAGATTATCGAGGGACGCCATGACAATATGCCCGAGCAAGCCTTCCACATGGTCGGGACGATCGAGGATGCGATGGAGAAGGCCGAGCGGTTGCGCCGGGGATGACATCGATGCAGGATTTGATCAAACTGGTGATTGTGACGCCTCAAGTGACGTTGTTTCAGGATGCGGTGGCCTTCATCCAGGTTCCCGCGTATGATGGATATATGGGTTTTTTGCCGGGACATGCGCCGTTTGTGTCGACGCTGGGCACCGGAATTCTCAGATGCGGCTCCCGGGACAATCCTCGGACCTGTTTTTCGATTTCCGGGGGTTACTTCGAGATTCACGATGATGAGATGATCGTCCTGGCGGATGTGGCGGAACGACCGGATACAATCGATGTCGAACGGGCGGAGCGGGCACGTGAGCGTGCCATTCGGCGATTGACGGGCGAAGATAAAGGGGAGTGGGATCTTGAGCGTGCACGCGCAGCGCTGGCTCGGGCGCTCAACAGACTCCAAACGCACCAGAACGGTCACTGATACAGGAGTTGGCGAACCGGAAAGATGGAACTCAAAGGCACACTCGAGACCATGTCAATCCCGGATCTGCTGCAGTGGCTTGCAGATTCGGAAAAGACCGGAACGCTGGTGGTCAACAACAACACCGAACGCAAAGAAATTTACTTCCGGAACGGGGTCATTGTGTCTGCCTCGTCCAACCTGGACAAGGATCGCTTCGGCGTGCTGGTCGTCAAGGAAGGCTATGTCGCACAGGAAGAACTCCTTAAACTCCTGGAAGAGGGGCGCGCCACCGGAAAGATGCTCGGACGCCTGTGTGTCGAGAAAGGGCTGTTCTCGGAGGATGAAGCCCGTCGGATGCTTCAGAATCAGGCCGAAAAGATCATTGAGAGTCTGATTCACAGGCGAGAGGGCGAGTTTGCGTTTTACGAAGGTGAGCTGCCCGCAAAGGATATCGTTGAGATCTCGATCGTGATGCATCAGCTTTTTTTCGATTCAGCGCCCAAGCGCGACGAATGGCGGCGCATCCATTCGATTCTCGGAAGCCTGAATACCGTGCTGGGGCCTTCTCCCAATCCCCCCGGACCCTTTCTCGCCCTCAGCTCATTCGAACAGCTCCTGCTCGCATTATCCGATGGAAAATCAAGTATTCTGAAAGTGTGCGGGAAGGTTGACAAGAGTGATTTCGAGATCTGTTCGGTGCTGACCAAGCTGATCGAGAATGGGTGGCTGGTCAAGTTGCAGTCCGAGAAGAATCTGGAGGCGGACCAGGGTCTACCGGATCAACTCTGGCAGGTCTCGATTCTCCTCGAACAGAAGCGGTTTTTCCAGGCAAACAAACTGATCGAAAAACTTCGCAGTCAGTTCCCGAAGAGCGGGGAACTCGAAGCATTAGGCATCAAGTGCCAGAGTCAATTCGAGGAAGACATCGCCAAGACGTTCAAATCGGATGCATGGCGACCCTACATCCAACCCAACTTCGACTCGAAGCAACTCCAATCCATGAGTTTCAAGTCGCAGGAGTGGTTTCTGTATTCGCAGATCAACGGTATGACGTCCCTGAAGGATCTGTATGTCATCTCGGGCTTGAGCCGTCAGAAGGCACAGATGATTTTGTTCAACCTTTACAAGGTTGGAGCGATTCAGTTCAAGGAAACGACACCGGAAGACAACCTGCGGACGGATCGAACGACTGTGTCCCCTCCAAAACGCGCTTCGGCATCGAACCCGACCGATTCAATCCCGGTGCGGTCGAGATCGGATGCAAATCGGGTCGTTGTGCCGCCGCGGCGAGTTGAAACACCTCCCCCGACCAGTCAGACTGGTTCTTCACGACAGACGGAAACCGCCTCGAGCACGGCGTCGACCCGGCAGATGCCTGTGCCGCCACCGGAGAAGCCTCAGCCCAAGCCAACGCCCCCTTCACCTCCTCCTCCCGCCGCTCGAATATCCACTCCTGAACCTCCGGCCAAACCGATTCCGGAACGTGAACCGGAAGACGACAATCCTGCGTATCTTGACGGGAAAGAACTTGAAGACCTCTATCGCCGATTCACTAAATACAATCACTACCAAATTCTTGGCGTCAGCCAGAATTCCAATCAGGCGCATATCCGGGATGCGTTCGTGACTCTGTCAAAAAAGTATCATCCCGATATGCACTTTCAGAAACTTGCACCGAATATTCAGGAACGCTTGGAAGAGATTTTCAGCATGATCAATCATGCATATAAAGTGTTGTCGAACAACAACTCCCGGAAACGGTATGACGAAGAATCCTGGACGAGTCAGCACTCGGCGAGCGCGATGGATCGGGTGATTGAGGTTATTCAGGTTTCGCAGCAGGAACGGACTTCGAGTATTCCCGATTTCAAACTCAAGCCGAAGAAACCGGCTGTGGAAGACAAAGCCGGCACAGGGCAGACGCAGAGGGAACGTGAGCCTCAGCAAACGACGGTGCCGCCGTCAAAACCGGGTACCGGGCCGATGAAGACCGAGGGAACGACGGACGAAGTGGAGGGTTTGAAGGAACTCGAAGCCACGCTGCTCGATGAAGACACCAAGAACAAAGCCAAGTGGGAAGTGCATTTTGACGAAGGGAAGCGTTTGTATAATGGAGGGAATGCGAAACAGGCGATCGAACAATTCGAGCTGGCATTGAAGTTCAACGCCAAGAACTCGGATATCTATTATGCCTTATCCCGGAGTTATCTGAAGTTGCCCAAACCACTCATCGACAAAGCAGAGGAAAACATCAAGAAAGCGCTTGTCGTAAGCCCTGAAAACCCGGTTTACTATGTCCAACTCGCCCGCGTCTATCAGGCGAAAGGGGACAAGAATTCCGCGGAACGATTCTGCAAAACGGCGCTGGCGTGGGATCCCGAAAACCGGGAGGCGAAAGACATCATCAAGTCGATGCAGGATAAGGGCAAATTCGATTTTCTGAAGAAGCTCAAACTCAAGTAAAAACGTCAGGGAACAGGTTGCTCAGGATTACCGGTCTCGATCGGTATCTTCTGTTCGTTCTGGCGGGTCTGCTCAAGCCGGTTACGCTGGATTTCGACCAGTTTCTTTATTTTTTCGTCACACTTGGGAATCCAGTGTTTGTGTGGAGTGTAAAAACTGCGTGTAGCATATATCGAGGACCGCAGCGATCGGAATGCCACCAGGGCATATTCGGGTTCATCCGGTTTTTCACGTTCATAACGTTCGCCAATCTCCCAGAGCCGGTTCAGCGCATTGACCACATTTGAGTTGAGTGGCGTATAGGCGTGCGCCGCCGATTCGAAACTCGTGATGGCTTCCATCGGCTTGCCTTCCGCAAGGAGTCCCTGTCCTTCGTTATAGTATTTCACGCTGCGTTGCCAGGTGTTGAACCAGACCATGCCGAACGCGATCACAACCGTGCCGGTGATGATACCGGCTTTCTGCCAGCGATCACGGGATTTTACATCATTCATCATCTTGCACCTCCTCAAGCGGTTTCGGACGCTCGGGACGAATCGGCAGCCGCGACATGAAGGCGTTCAGGACCTCCTTCCACTCCTCGGGCTTTGATCTGAACATTGGCCGATCATCGGCGCCGGGAATGATGTGGACGACATGGAGGTCATCGGGGGTAGAGATCAGGGAGACGGCAAGTTGCGGATCGAGCCAGGGATGCCGATCACCTGTCAGGAAGAGGAGGGGGCAGCGGACTCTGACGAGAGCTTTTCTGAGATTGAAACGGTCTCGCATGAGAAACTTCTGTAAACGGCCGGACACAACCTCGGAAGCAGTCGGATACGCGTGCTCGGTGATAAATGCTGCACATTCATTGTCTCCGGCAATTTCAGCGGCTGCGGTTGCCCCGAGACCCATACCATACACGACGATTTTCCATGGCGCCCACTGGCGTCCGAGCAGTCGTCCGAAGGCGAAGTAGATGTCCTCCTTCAGATTTTTCTCGAATTCCTCACCCTTGAGTTCCGATCCGGAAGACATGCCGTTCTGCCGATAGTCGAACAGGAGTGCTGACAGGTTGAGATCCCGGAAGGTGGTGAGCATCGGGAGGTAGTCGTTGAGGGTTCCCCGACCGTCATGACAGATCAGAAACACCCAATCGCTGCCGGGTGTTAGCATGTAACGTGTATCCAGCTTGCAGCTTTTGAATTCGATGGGTTCATCATCGAGTTCGATTCCCTCGAGGATCGGGAGTTCAGACATGACGGGGAGCGGCGCTGGGAACAGCAAATCGATGGAATCGTCCATCATGAGCAACCCGTAGCCTGCCAATGCTCCGGTAATGATGACAAATAGCCAGGTTAGACGCTTCAGCACGGTCATTTCTCCTCAAGGCCCCCAGAATCTTAACCTGTGTCCGATTCAAACGCAACCGGAACAATGGACTGTCGAGTGCTCTTGACATGCGCGCCTCCGAACAGTTTACTAGGGGGGAAGTTTGTGATCAGGGAAGGAAATTCTTCCGGCACAGGAGACGAACCATGAGAAATCTGTTGCTGTTGTCGATTTTGTTCGTATCGCTGATCCTGACGGGATGCAGCGACAAACCGCAAGTCAACATCGAGGCTTCCTATCAGAAGCCGGAACAATCTGTCTATTCGGTCGTACGGGTCAATGCGAATCTTCTCAGAGAACCTCCGAAGAATCTGATGGACCGCCCGCCGTCCATCCTCAACATCAACCAGGGCGACCAGATCGTCGTGCTCGAAAGCAAACCGGACTGGTCTCGTGTCCAGCATGTCGTGACCGGTAACATCGGATGGCTGAACAACGGGTTCATCCAGGTCGAATCGCGCAGCACATGGTGGTCCGGAGACACCGACCGCGCTCGCCGTGTTGCGGAAATGATCTACAAAGACAAGATCTTTCTCGAACGGAAATGGCCAGTTCTGCACATCAACATCGAGGAACGCTGGAACAAACTGGTGTTCACGGTGAAGCAGGACGAGGAATTCACGAAGGAAGAAGCCACCAAATGCGCCGTTTTCGCCATGGATCATCTGATCCGGGAATTTCCGACATGGCGTGATCATCAGGTTTTTCTGGAAGGGAATTCCGATAGCAAACCTTATACGCTCGTGATGTCGGATAACAAAGTTCCGGTTTTTCTCTAGAAGAATACCGATTACGGCGTCATCATCACCAGGCTGAATACAAGTGCATTCTGTATCATCGTTGTAACCGATGACGATTCGTTCGGCTGGTGTGCACCCCCGTCTTCTTTCATCCACACGACAGCCGGATACCCTTTCTGCCTCAGATAATACGCCACCGTGCCGCCACCGATGCCACGCAGAAAGGGTTCCACCCCCATCACATCACGGATGGCGGGAATGAGATCCCGGACGGAGCCTGAATCCGCGCGAACCGGCGGTATTGCGTCGGAAGTATTGAACTTCTCGATCTCGACCTGGACCTTGTAGTCAGTTTCGATTGCATTCGCCGTTTTCCTTATGCTCGCAAAGATCTCCTCACCCGTGTAACAGGGCAGAAACCGACAATCCACGTAAAAGACATCCTTTCCCGGCAGGATGTTCACGCTCTCGACGTTGGCTTCCCGTTTGGTGGGTTCGAAGGAACTTGGGCTGGTGAAAAGCGGATCCGTGGCAGCGAATTCGGTATACAGACCGTTGAGGCGGACGATGAGATCGCAGGCGGCGCGGTGGGCGTTGATGCCGGACGTGGGGGAACCAGCATGCCCCTGTTTGCCCCTCACTGTGAATTTCATCCACATCTTGGCCTTCTCGGCAACCTCGATCATCGTTCCGTCTTCATTACCCGCATCGGGGATGTAATAGCGATCGTCTGGCTTGAAAAGACCGTCGATGGTGAGGAGATGGCGGACGCCGAAACGGCTACCCGTTTCCTCGTCGGCAACCAGCAGAGCCGCCGCATCGGTCTCGGGTATCAACCCCTCATCCCGGAGACATTTCAGGGCGAAAACGGCCGCGATGATGCCATGTTGATTGTCCGACACGCCTCGGCCGCAAATCCGGTCGCCGTCGACGGACATCGTGTAGGGATCGTGCTTCCACATCGTAAGATCCCCCGGAGGCACGACGTCCATGTGTCCCATGACCCATGTGGTGCGGGTGCGGTCGCGTCCGGGGAGGCGTGCGATGAGATTGGGCCGGACACCGCTCGGACAGCGGGGATCGGGAGCGTCGTATCGGGCGACATCGAAGCCTTGGGCACGGAGCCATGTTTCGAGCATATTGGCTTTAGCCCATTCGCCTTCTCCGCCGCTTTCCGGAGCGATCGCGGGGATGGCTGTCATGGCGCGCTGAAGCTCGACAATGGCGTCACGATAAGAGTGCATCCGCATGGTGATTCGTTTGAAATCTGCATCGGGGATCATGTACATGTTCCTTTCGTTTGTTAACAGAGGGACACCTTACTTATATCATCGAGGAACGATGGGTGCGCAACCCCGTTTTTCTGTCGTGCGCGATCGGGTATTGTGGGACAGTGTGTAAAGGAGGAGAGAGAGGCGATCGTGGAACAGCGGACAATTCGAGCGATGATCGAGATCTACTGCCAAGGGAATCACAGAGGATCAGACGGATTATGTCCGGAATGCAGGCATCTTCTGGCCTATGCTTCGGAAAGGCTGGATACATGTCCATTCGGTTCTGCCAGGACTGCGTGCAAGGACTGTGCGGTCCATTGCTATCGTCGTGATTATCGCGAGATTATTCGGGTGGTGATGCGGTACGCTGGACCGCGCATGTTGTTCAGACATCCCATTTTATCGATGCATCACGTGCTGAAATCACGTAAAATGAAAAAATGCTGTGCCGGCACCACCTCGAAACAATCGACCGCGCTCCGGTAGGAACGAATGATCCGGACGCCATTCCGCGGAGGTTTACATGGAACTCGACATCATCCGTAATCGATTGAACAAGTATCTCATCGAATCCGAAGACCTGTATTGGCGAAACTGGGTTGGCCTCGAGGATGACATCGATATCGCCGGACTTTACCTGAAGTACCGTGAAATTTTCTCGAAAGCCTGTCTGGATTATGTCCGCGGTGCGCTGGCGAACGAACGAGATCCGGAACACAAGCATCGCCTCCGCGCGCTGTATGGTCAACTCGTCCTGGGATATCTGGAGTTCGAAACTCGCGAACTTCAGCAGACGATCCTGAAGAAGGAAGCTGCCACCAGCGTCATGTTCGATGGAACGACCATCCCGGTTCGATCGTTCGGGGTGAAGATTTTGAATGAACCGAACCGCGAACGGCGGCGTGCGATGGTGCAGGCCCGGGAAACGGTCGTGCATCGCGAGATCAACCCTCACCGGGTGGAGTGGGTCCAGCTTCTCTTCAACGCCATCCGAGGCCTCGGGTTCGCGAACTACATCGACATGTGCAATGAGATCCAGAATCGGGATCTCCGCCGATTCGCCGCCGAAATGCAACGGTTTCTGGATGAATCTGAATCGATCTATCTGAAGTGGCTCAGCGTGTATCTGCAGCGTGAAGCCGGCACGGCAGCGAACGAAGCCTGTGACGAGGCCGACCTGTCGGCGATCTTCCGTTGCAAGCGGTTCGATCCACATTTCCCGCAGGACAACTTGATCCCGACCGTCACGAAAACAATACAATCCATGGGATTTTCTCTCAACGGCATCCATCTCGATCTCGAGGACCGCCCCAAGAAGAAACCGCGGGCTTGTGTCAGTGCTGTTAACCCGCCCGATGACGTTCGTCTGACGGTTTTCCCCGCCGGCGGATATGACGATTACGCCGGATTTCTGCACGAATCCGGACATGCCGTCCACTTCGTTCATGAGCGACCGGATCTCGATTTTGAGTTCAAATTCTGGGGTGACCGCGGATTCACAGAAGGCACGGCGTATCTGTTCCAGCACATCACCGTGAATCCTGTGTGGCTGCGTGAGATGATCGGCATGACGCAGCAGGACGAATTTCTTCGTTTCAACGCCTTCCTCAATCTACTCCGATTTCGCCGCCTGATTGGTCAGTTCCTGTATCAGATCGAGCTGTTCGAGGCGCAGAGTGTGAACAACATGCGGGAACAGTTCAAACTCAACATGCAGCGCGCCCATGGCGTGAGTTTCGAGTCGAGCGGCTACCTGAGCTTCGACATGGAGTTCTATTCGGCCGGCTATATCCGAGCCCGGATGTTTGAGAATCAGCTTCGGCTGTATCTGACGGACACATTCGGGGATGCCTGGTGGCGCAATCCGAAAACGGCCGAATTTCTGCGGGCCTATTACCGCAACGGGCGGAAACTGCGGGCCGATGATGTGGTGCTCGATCTGGGCTTCAACGGTCTGGACAACGCGCTCTATTTATCCGAACAGGCTGTGTGGCTGAACTCAGACTGATTTCTTCTGCTTGTTGATGAAGTAGTCCAGTGTCTTCCGGAGGCCTTCTTCAAGGCTGACCTTCGGTTCCCAGTTCAACACCTTACGAGCTCTCGTGATATCCGGTTGGCGCACTTTCGGATCATCGACCGGGAGCGGTTTGTGCACGTAATTCAGCTCGATGTTCATGATCGTGCAGATCGTGCTGGCAAAATCCAGAATGTTCATCTCACGCGGATTCCCGATGTTGACCGGGTCATGCTCGTCGCTCATGAGCAACCGGAAAATGCCGTCGATCAGATCTGTAACAAAACAGAAACTGCGGGTCTGCAGGCCGTCGCCGTAGACGGTGAGGGGTTTGCCTTCGAGCGCCTGGGCGATGAACGTCGGCACCACGCGGCCGTCGTTGATGCGCATCCGAGGCCCGAAGGTGTTGAAAATACGGACGATTTTGGTATCGACGCCATGAAACCGGTGATACGCCATCGTCATCGCCTCGGCGAACCGCTTCGCTTCGTCATACACACCACGAGGCCCCACCGGATTAACGTTTCCCCAGTAATCTTCCGTCTGGGGATGGATGAGGGGGTCACCGTAGACTTCCGAGGTGGATGCAAGCAGAAATCGGGCCTTCTTCTCCTTGGCCAGACCGAGGGCTTTGTGGGTGCCGAGCGAGCCGACCTTGAGCGTCTGGATGGGGTATTCGAGATAATCGATCGGGCTGGCTGGAGAGGCGAAATGCAGGATGGCGTCGAGCGGCCCGTCGAGGTAAATGTAATTCGTCACGTCGTGTTTGATGAACAGGAATTTCTCGTCCCGGATATGAGCGATATTGGCGACATCGCCCGTGATCAGGTTGTCCATTGCGATCACGGAGTGTCCCTTGGATAGAAGCAACTCGCAGAGATGCGACCCGATGAATCCGGCGCCGCCTGTGACTAGAATCCGCATGATTATCCTCCTTGGAAGTCGCTGAAAGAACAGCCCGTATAATTTAACAGAGTCAACCGAGCCCGGTCAATGAAGCCAGGGTTGCGCTCGCGATCGCCCCTTGCCATACTGATACCCCGACTCAACCGGAGGAACTTCGATGAACCTATCCGCCGATCTGCTCATTACAAACATCTCCCGGCTCTCGACGCTTCAAGGCCCCTCAAGACCGCGTGTCGGTTCCGAGATGTCCGATCCGGGCGACATCATCGACGCTGTCATTGCGATCCGCGGCGACCGGATCGTCTGGGCAGGCTCTCGCACGGAACTCAACCCAAATGTCTCGCCGACCCCCTCCTGTCGAACAATCGATGCCGGGCAATGCGCGGTCATTCCCGGTCTGGTCGAGTGCCACACGCATCTGGTTTTCGCCGGCACGCGCGAAGATGAATTCGCCCAGAAAATCGCCGGGGTGCCTTATGCTGAAATTGCCAGAAAGGGAGGTGGTATCAAACGCACGGTCCGCGCGACGCGTGCCGCCTCCTTCGATCAACTGCTCGATCTCGGCCGCACCCGCATCATCGAAGCGCTTCGATTCGGCATCACCGCGATCGAAATCAAGAGCGGCTACGGGCTCGAAACGGAAACCGAACTCAGGATTCTGAGGGTGGCCAGGACGCTCGCCGGGGAGTTTCCGATCCGAATCAAAACGACGTTTCTTGGGGCGCATGACGTTCCGCCCGAGTATTCCCGTGAACAGTATCTCGATCTGATCATCGATGAGATGCTTCCGAGGGTCGCGGATGAGGGGCTTGCGGACTTCTGCGATGCGTTTTGCGAGACGATTGCGTTTTCGAAGGAGGAATCCGAGCGGGTGCTCGAAGCCGGACAGCGTCTCGGGATGAAACTCAAGCTCCACGCGGATCAACTCACCAACGGTGGCGGCGCTGCTCTGGCCGCGCGTCTCGGAGCCGTTTCCGCCGATCATCTCGATCAGACGGACCAGGCTGGAATGGCTGCTCTGGCGCAATCCGGGACGGTCGGCGTTCTCCTGCCGGGGTGCATCTTCTTCATGGGTTTGAAGCAGTATCCACCGGCGCGGACGTTTATCGAAGCGCGCGTCCCGATCGCAATCTCGACGGACTTCAACCCTGGATCCTGCATGTCGCTGAACCTCCCCCTCACCCTGACCATTGCGGCGTCTCAATGCCGGATGACGATCCCTGAAACGTTGTGTGCCGCCACGATCAATGCGGCGTATGCGATGGATGTCGGGGCCGAATGCGGGTCGATCGAGCCGGGTAAGCGCGCCGACCTCGTGATTCTCGACACGCCATCCTACGAGATGCTGCCGTATCATTTCGGCCACAATCATGTTCGCGACGTGATCTGCGCGGGCCGGCATGTCGTTCGGGATTTCCGGCATGCCGGGTGAGATTCAGGCGATACCGATCAAGCCGGTTGATCTGTGGGTCCGCCGGACGACGGCCGAAGCCATCCGCGATTATGGGATGATCCGCGAGGGCGACCGGATACTTGTGGCCGTGTCGGGCGGCAAGGATTCCTGGTCCATGGCGCATCTGCTGAGTCATTTCCGGCGGGTGAGTCCTGTCCGGTTCGAGTTGGCGGGTGTGACGATCGATCTGGGGTTGAGCGAATCCGCACGGGAGGCGATCCGCGCAACCTTTGACGCCATGGACATGAAGCATGAGGTCGTAGCGGAGGCCATCCCCGAGATCATCGCCTCACACAACAGCCCCGGGAAAAACCCATGCGCGTTTTGCGCGAGACTCCGGCGGGGGGTGTTGTATAGCGCAGCGAGACGGTTGGGATGCACGACGGTGGCGCTCGGACATCATGCCGACGACGCGGTTCAGACCGTTTTGCTGAGTGGTTTTTTCGAGGGCAAGCTGTGTTCGATGCCGCCGATTTTCGAGACCGCGGATCATGTGAGGGTCATCCGACCTCTCATCCGCGTCTGGGAGAAGGATCTGGTGGAGTACTGCCGAAAACTGGGGATCACGCCGATCGCGTGCCCTGCGGATTGTTCCGAGCGCGGGAGTGCGAGGATAAAGGTGAAGGAGCTTCTCGAACGGATCGAGGCGACTATCCCGGATGCCCGCCGGATGCTGCTGCGAAGCCTGCATCAGGTCAACCCGTCGCATTTTCTGGATAAAAGATGGTTGTAATTCGATTTGAGTTCGTGTATTGTCCGCGAGTTGTTTGACTGGACCCATTCAAGGAGATTCGATCATGTCGTCACCAACAAAGAAAACTAAGCTCCGCCGCGTCATGCGCAAGGCCAACATGGGCAAGGAACGCAAACGGATCGCCCGCAACAAGGGCACGACACCGCCCTTTGCGATCCACAAGGACACCACGACTCCGGCAACCAACTGAGCCGGGCGACGAACTCCGGGTTTTGCTCTGCCGGGAATCCTCGCGAAAGAAGCCGCCGACCGAGCCGCCGCGCTGAAGCGTCTGGCGGATTCGTGTGTACTGTGCCCCCGGCAGTGTCACGCGCAGCGTTTCCATCATAAAATGGGATATTGCGGACTCACCGATCACGCTGTCTTGTCGAGTGCGATGGCGCATTTCGGCGAGGAACCTCCGATTACCGGGAAGACGGGATCGGGGACCGTGTTTCTTTCGGGTTGCACGATGGCGTGCGTGTTCTGTCAGAATTACCAGATCAGTCGGTTGAGCGTTGGCCAGCCGATAACAGATGAAGCGCTTGCGGATGTCTATCTGGATCTGCAGAAGCAGGGCTGTGAGAACATCAACTGGGTAACGCCGACGCCGCACCTCCCGTTTCTTGTCAATGCTCTCGCGATCGCCATGGCAAGAGGTTTTTCGTTACCGGTCGTGTTCAACACGAATGGGTACTGCCGACGGGAGACATTGGAACTCCTCGACGGAGTAGTCGATATTTATCTGCCGGATATGAAATATGGAGAGGATGTATGGGGGGAGATTTATTCAGCGGCGGCGGACTATTTTGAGCGGAATGTTGAGGCGGTTGAGGAGATGGTGCGGCAGACCGGGCCTTTGGAATTGGATGAGCGGGGCGTTGCGGTGCGAGGGGTGCTCGTGCGGCATCTCGTGTTACCAGGGGGTGCGGCGGGGAGCCGGAAGGTGTTTCGGGCGTTGGCGGGGATCGATCCGCGGGTTCCGGTGAGTCTGATGGCGCAATATCGGCCGTGTTTTGAGGCGCAGGGGGATGCGATGATCGGGCGGCGGCTGACGCGTGAGGAGTTTGAGCAGGCAATAGCGGATTTCGACGAATCCGGGTTGGAGCGGTGTTACATTCAGGACTACGAGGATTTGGGGCGTGAGGATCTGTTTTTTCCTGATTTCGAGGATGGGTCCGGGCGGGTATTCAGAGGCAATCCGGGTGGGGGTTGATCGATCGAGATTTTTATCCACCGATTACGCAGTTTACGCAGATTGCGCATCAAACATGCGTTAAAGACAAATAAAGGGACACCTTACATAATTCGGTTTGGTTTGAAGTTTTCGGTTTTCTGTTTTCAGATGATCATGTTTTGAGGGGTGGCAGCTCGGTGGCTGGATCGGCTTTGAATTGAGTATGGTGTCCCTTTATTTGGATTTAGCGATAGGGTCACCCGATTGCGTGTGCCGTGTCGATACTTGTACACCCATTGAATACCGCCAGTCCTTCAACTGCCTCGCCAAACGCCCGCCGGAACTCCGAACCCGGCGCGAACCCATCCTCGAAAGCGACACTGATTACCCGGAAGGTTCCGCTGCGACGCTCGGCCTTCGTGTCCACCCGGCCCACCAGCTTCCCCTCCCATAGAATCGGCAGGGTAAAATAGCCGAACTTTCGTTTCGACGGCGGGGTATAACATTCGAGTTTATAATCGAAATCGAACAGCTTCAACGTCCGCTTGCGGTCAATGATGGCGTTGTCGAACGGCGAGAGCAGCCGGACGCGATCGTCCCACACGATCGACTCGACGGACGCCTCCACCGCCTCCCGCAACCCGTACCAGATCTCGCCATCCGAAAGGGTCTCGATCCGCACCGGAACCACCTCACCCCGCCGCACCCGCCGGTTGAGTTCACGCTCAATCCGCACGGAATCGCGCAACCACCAGGCTGCATCGCGCACTGTCACGATTCCGTGCGCCCTGAGCACCCGATCGACGATAAATCGAGTCAGCTCATGCGCTGACGGAGGCCTTCGGTCGACGTTCGCCGGAATCACACGGTCAGTCAGATCGTATAAACGCTGGAACTTTCTTCGTCCCGCTATCATGAGCCGCCCCGTCCAGAATAGCGTCTCCAGAGTGCGCTTCACCGGCGACCAGTCCCACCACGGACCGCGCGGACCACCGGGAGATGGAAAATCCGAAACCCCCAGCGGCCCTTCGGATTCGATCCGCCCGAGCACCTCTCTGCATAAACCGGATTGCCCGGTCAGCCAGTCCCGGAAATCCGCCCGGCGGGCGTAGGCCTTCATCCGCGGCAGATAATACCGGAAATCCGTCATCGGGATCAGCGCCGCCGCATGCGTCCAGTATTCGAAAATGCTCCGCCGCCTTTCCTGCAACTCCGCCAGATCCGCCGGCCGATACTGTGGCTCCCGTGTCCGGATGACATGATGATGCGCCCGCTCGATGACGGAAATCGTGTCGAGCTGCACATACCCGAGTCGCTCGATGGCGGCCTGCGCCGAATCCACCGGATCCCCGGTTTCCGGCAGGCCTCCGCTGAGCAACTGAGCATTGAGAACGATCGAACGGGCAACAGGACACGAGATGCTGAGGGGTTTCATGCGTGATCCTCCGGGAGATCCGATTCATATAATATCCGGAGATCGATTGAAACCACTATCATTTCGAGGCGCGCGTCAGGCGTATCGACTGGATATTCATCACAATCGACAACCCGAACAACGTGCCGGAAAGTCCGCTGAGAAATCCCAGGGTGAATCCGGTTGTCGCGCCGTTTCCTTCGAGATATCGGCAGATGAATGTCAGAAGAATCCCCAACACAAAACTCCCCTGCCCGACCGCCATGACCACTCTCGGATTCCGCCGTCTTCCTTTCGCCAGTAACATCGTCTCCTCCTTTCGTTCGTTGCCCCAGGGCACTCAGTTGAAGAAATGAAAATACATCATCGAGCCGATCTTGACGGCTGCCATGATGGACAAAAATACGATCACTTCCGTCCGGAAAGAATGATGGACCAGCAACTGATAGAGCGCATACCCGCCCATCACGACACCACTGATCCGCGCCGCAAGACTTGTCGATCGGAGTTGATGCATCAGGATCCGTTCATCCAACATGGTTCATTCCTCCAGTTTGAAAATCGTTTCGACCGGCAGGCCGAAGAAACGCGCAATCCGAATGGCCAGAGGAAGACTGGGGATATACTGTCCACGCTCGATCGAAATGATGCTCTGACGGGATACCCCGACTGCCTCGGCCAGACACTGCTGCGTGATGTCTTTCTGCTGCCTGAGATCTTTTATGCTGTTCAGTATTCGCTCTCGCATGCTGCACCTCCAACGTAAAGCACGCTTTACATCTTGACCATACTGCGCCGAGAGAAGCACGTCAAGCATGCTTTACATTTTTTTTGAGGTGGCCGCGACATTCATGCGAGATCGCATTCCGTCCTGATGGCCCCCCGTCGGGTACAGGTATTTTCCCCGCATTCCTTGGATTTGGCGGATCAATCCGGTTATGATATTTTCTAAGGGAGGATCTCGACATGAAATTTCTGACCGTCGTCGTTATCGTTTCACTGACAGCCACGTTTTCGATGTCTGCCGCCGAACCACCCGTTGCGCCGAAAGCCGCAACACCCCCTCAACCCGAATCAGGAGGAACTCAACCCATGCAGCAAGGCCCGTCTCCCGAGATGATCGCCCAATTTCACCAGTGGTTCGCCGTCGAATGCAACAACCGCGCCTGGAACCTGGCCGTAAAGATACCCCGGACGCCCGATGAATCCCGCGAAATGCTCGACGCCGCCTACGCCGCCTCGTTCCACTGGGCAAAAATCGGCAAACCGGTCAACATCGCCCGCGCCGACATGGCACTCGCACACGTCTGGGCGGTCCTGGGCAACGCCGAACAAGCCACGAGATACGCCACTCAGTGTCTCGAATTCTTCCAGACCAACCCCGGTGAGGAGTGGGATCTCGCCTTCGCCCATGCCGAAATGGCCTTTGCGGCGTTCCTGCGAGGCGACAAGGAAGCCCATCGGAAGCATCACATCGAGGCCGACCGTCTGGGTCAGGCGATGAAAAGCGCCGAAGACCGCAGTGTTTTCATGGAAGAGTTCAGCCGTATTCCGAAACCCTGATCGATCCAGAGCCGTTCACTCGATGATCCGCGTCGGTTCCTCCGGTTGAGCATCCGTCGAAGGATCGATCCGCGACAGCGTCGATGAATCGAATTCCACCATCGTCAGTTCGCTTAGTGCCTCCTCCATCACCTGAAACCGCTTCGATCGATTCTTGTCGATCGCCTTTAAAATGACCCGATCGAGCGCGGCGGGGATTGCGGGATTGATCCGGGAGGGAATCTCGGGCTCCATGATCAGGATCCGCTCCATCAGTGTGAGCGGATGATCGGTATGAAATGGCAGCTCCCGAGTGACCATATTATACAGCAGGATCCCCCACGCCCAGATATCCGCGCGATGGTCGATCTTCTGTCCGCGGACCTGTTCGGGGGCCATGTAATCCAGTGTTCCCAGCCGGGTTCCCTGCGTGGTGATGGTGGTCCGGTCAACCATCTTCGCCAGGCCGAAATCGAGAATCTTCACGAAGCCGTCGTTGGTGAGCATCACATTCGATGCCTTGATGTCGCGATGCACGATTCCCTTGAGATGTGCGGCGACAAGTCCCGCGCCGACATCGCGCGCAATCCGCACCGCCTCTTCCGGATCCAGCGGTCCGCTTTCGATCCGCTCCTTGAGTGTCACGCCTTCGTAGTACGCCATGCAGATAAAGAGATCCCCGGATTCCGTTTCGGCGATCTGATGAACGGTGCAGATATTCGGATGGTCCAGCGCGGATGCCGACTGAGCCTCGATTTCAAAGCGTTTCCGGCTGTGCTCCTCATCGATATGCCGCGGAGACAGGAACTTCAGCGCTACCTGTCGGTCGAGTCGTGTATCGACGGCGCGATACACCACGCCCATGCCTCCCTTGCCGATCTCCTCGATGATCCGATACTGAAGAACCGTCCGTCCGATCACTCATGCCTCCCGCCGTCATGCGTGTTCCGCTTACGGAACATATCCGCCTTGCCCCGCACCGCATCCGCCCGAATCGTCTCACCCATCCGTTCCAACGATGCCACCCAGATATTATACACCTCGATCAGGCTTCCAACCAGATCATCACGCCCTTCACGCATCACCAGTCGCTCGAAGATCCCTACCGCAGCACTCGCCGATCGCTCCGCTTCAACCAGCATCCCCTTGAGATTCAACGTATTGGCCTGGTTCATGTAGATGACCGCCAGACTATGGTTCTGGTCGGTCAGCCCTTTTTCAATGACGAGGGGTTCCTTGATCGCGAGCGCACGGGCGTAATCGGCAAGCGCATGGTCATACTCGCCGATCGACGAGTATACATTCGCGCGGTTCATGAGCAGCATGGCGAGGTGCCACACGAGATCCTCACGCCCCATATCCCGCGACGCGTCTTCCCATAACTCGATCGCACGGCAGTGTTTCTCGATGCTTTCCTTCTTGCGATCCACATGCCCGAGAAAGTTGGCGAAATTGGCAAACGTGATCGCGAGTGTCAGTTTGAACTGCGGTTGCGGGTCCGCCTGAACGATCGATTCACGGATCCCGGCCGCCTTTTCCATGAACTCCAGTGCCTCGTCGTTTCTGCCCAGATCAGCTAGGATCAACGCTCGATTCTGATATCCCGCGGCCACGTCATCGAGCCCCTCCCGATCGCGTTCAGACGGCGCTGTCCTCTCCCAGTAATCGACAGCGCGCCGGTTCCACTCCAGCGCTTGCTCGTTTTCTCCGGTCTGATTGCACAACAGCGCAATATTGAAGCAGATTTTGGCCAACTCATCCCGCACGGAGATCCGATCATGCCGTCTGAGCAGTTCCTCCTGCGTCCGCACGGCCTCCTTGTACGATTCGATCGCTCCCGGGATGTCCCGCACGGCTGCCCGCACCAGCCCTCTCGACATCAGCAGTTCGGTAAATTCATCCATCAATGCGTCATCCGGATCCGACATGGCGTTTGCATAAATCCGCACGGCCTCCTCATACAGTTCGAGATCAGCCAGGATCTGAGTCAGCCGCTTGCGTGCCGCGGGTTGCGAAACCGCAGACGCCGCTCCTCCGGATAGTCGCCGATACGCGCGCTCGATCCATTCCAGCGGATCACGCCATTCCGCCCCGTGCATCGTCCGGCGCGTGACTTCGAGCGCATTGGGATCGCGCTCGCTGGAAACCGGCCGCATCCGATCATATGCCTGCCCCGTCATAACCCGGTACACATCGATCAACGCATCGGCCAACTGACCCGCGCTCGAGGGGCGCTCGGCCGGATCCTTACGAAAACAACTCCGGAGCACGTCGGCGAGCGCGTCCGGGAGGGGAACCACCAGATCGGACGGTTCTTCGATGCACCCTTCGAGCACGCTCGCCGCCAGCGCTCCGTGCGGCCAAGTGACGTCACCGACGAGCATTTCGAGGATCGTGACGCCGAGGCTCCAGATATCGGTTGCGCGGGTGAGGGGCATTCCGGCGGCCTGCTCAGGTGAGCAATACGCGATCGTCATGCCGCGCGAACTGACCAGAGTGGAATCGGAAGCGTGGAGTTGATCCGAATCGAGTCCGCCAGCGAGACACGCCCGGGACAGCCCGAAGTCGGTCAGCCGGACGATCCCATCTTCCGTCAAGAGAATATTGGCGGGTTTGATGTCCTGATGGATGACGCCGGAGGTGTGCGCGGCATCGAGACCCCAGGCGATCTGGATGGCGATGTCGAGCACGCGAGCGGAAGAGTCGATCCGACGGGCATGAATCCAGTGTTTGAGCGACCCTCCGGAGCAGTATTCGGAAAAGATGGCCAGGCGATCGGAAATGGTCCGGAAGAACAGACACGGCATGAGATTCGGGTGGTCGGGCAACTCCATCCACGTCCGCAGTTCGCGGATGAACATGCGTTCGAGATCCGGATTGGCCAGGAGGGCGGTCCGGAGCGTCTTGACGGCAAAGGTCTGCCCCATCGCGTCATGACGGATCCGGTAGACCACTCCCATGCCTCCATGCCCGAGAACCGACTCGATCGTGTATCGGTTCTGGAGTGTTTCGCCGGGTTGCCATTCCCCGCTCTTCTGATGGATGATGCCGTTTCCCATGCCGTTCCTTTCTGCAAGCGCCGGACGGACGGAAATTGGAGAGCGGTTCAGCCTCCCAGTTCGGCGATCCGGCGCGATGCGGCCTTTCTGACGAATGCCTCGGAGTCGCCCGCCGCGCATTCCGCCAGCACATTCCGATCCGACACACGTCCTACGGCAGCCTCGCGAACCGTCCCCGATGGATCATTGCGGATGATCTCCGCGAGTTTGTCACCGGATCGGATCCGCTGTGCCGCGACCAGCCGCACCTCGGGATGTCGCTCCGGCTCGGCTAGTGTCTGCAGGACTCCTTCATCCGTTACTTTTTCGGCCGCCCGTCGCGCGATTTTCGAGTTGGTCTCCGTCCGGGCGATCTGCGCGAGCACCCGGCTGTCGTCGATTCGATCGACCAGCGCTTCACGAACCTTCGGATGTCGCTCGGATTCCAGAAGTCGGATCAGCGTCTCGGAGTTTCCGATTCGATCGAGGAGCGCAATGCGTATCTCATGGGAGGCGTCCATCCGCGCGATTTTCTCGATCGCATCAGGCTCGGAAAGACGCATAGCCGCCGCCTTCCGCACCTCGACATCCGTTTCGCGCTCGGCAATCCGCAGCAGAGATTCCGGATCAACAATCAGTGCCATTGCGGACAGACGCACTTCGCGGCGTTTGTGCGATCGGGCGATTTCGAGCATCAGAGTGCGATCCGGAATGCGACTGAGGATCAGCGAGATCATGTCGGAATCACGTTCCTTGTCGATCAGGCTTTTCAGGAATTCGGCGTCGGCGATGCGGTCGATGGCCGCCATACGGATGCACTTCGGCTGATCGCTCGCCGCGAAGGCCTGCAGACGAGCGGGATCTGTCAGGAGCGACACGGCCGCCGCCCGGATCTCCTCATCGGCTTCTTCCGTCAGAATGCTGTCGATGGTCTGAGGATCCGTCAGAGAGCGAACGGCAGCGAGGCGAATGGTGCGATTCGAGTGACGCCATTTGGGTTTGAAGAGGTCGAGGAGGCTCATGTCGAGATATCCTGCCGGATTGATTGAATGAAATCAAGCGGGTTCGCGCATGTCAGGAAAAAGCGGTACGGGTCACAGGGCGTTCAGAGCGCGATTGAGAATGATCGAGCGCACATCGACATATCGGCTGCTTTTCCCCTGCCGCTTCAGCGCTCGTTCGCAGGCCGGACGGATGTATTCGAGTTCGTTCCGGGCAATGTCGATGGGGAGTTCCGTCAGGCACAGCACGGTGTAATAGAACGGGTAGCGTCGCCATTTTCCGTTGAGGCGGCAGGCTTCGAGATGATGGATACCCCGTGCGATCCGTGGCAGTGGATCGGGGAGCCAGTTGGTGAGGAGTGTCCGCCAGTACGCGATGGTGCATTTCCCGCAGCAGTAGGTGTCAGTGCTGTAACCGACCGATCGGACGTGGTCGAGTTGCGCCGCGAAACCTTTCTGTGCCTGGTCGATCGCCGCTGTGACGTCCGGATCGCGGCAATCCAGAATTCTGAGGATGCGGAGGCATTCCTCGCCGAGAATATGCCGGCCGGCCGCGCCCGTCGAGGTCGGCTCGCCGGTGAACAGCATGTAGGGGGTGTCGAGTTCGCCGGACATGGGGGCGAAGAGGCCGGGGTAGCAGCCGGGGAGTCCCTGCCGCGATGCGATGAAACGGGCAATCGCATGCGCATCGTGGGGCGCGATCGAGCCGCCGGTCAGGAATATGGTGTTGACGGAATTGATGGCGTCGCCGAGTCGATTGAACATGCCGAGATCCTCCTCGATTCTGCTGTTGTTGAGACATCCGCAGGTGTTCGATATTCTAGCATGACGGAGGAACGATATGAACACGCATTCCACGCATCCCGAACTCACCCCCCGCGCCATCTTGCTCGGTGTGCTGCTCGCAGCCCTGCTCGGCGCCGCCAACGCCTACCTCGGACTTTATGCCGGCATGACGGTCTCGGCTTCGATCCCCGCCGCGGTCATCTCGATGGGCATCCTGCGCGGCATTCTCCGCCGCGGAGGCATTCTCGAGAACAACATGGTCCAGACCATCGCCAGCGCAGGCGAATCGATCGCCGCCGGCATCATCTTCACCATCCCGGCCCTGGTCATGATCGGCATCTGGCAGGACTTCCACTACCTCGAAACGACCTGTATCGCCCTTGCCGGAGGTGTTCTCGGTGTCGTTTTCATGATCCCCCTTCGCCGGACGCTGATCGTCGAAGACACATCCCTGCGCTATCCCGAAGGCGTCGCCTGCGCGGAGGTGCTCAGGACAGGCGAATCCGGCGGATCCGGCTTCCTCTCGATCCTGCTCGGAATCGTCGCC
>CAYYMM010000018.1:0-47055 GCA_964472395.1 uncultured bacterium
CGTGTGAGCCTCAGATCGGGACTGAGGTGGGTATTGTAGGAAGATTCGAACAAAAATTCCAGTGTGAACGTAGTATAATATAGGAAAGGAGCCTCTGGGGTTTTTTTATGGTTTTGCTTCGGTTTACACTCATCTTATTCCTAACGATGAACCTTTCGGCCTGTATCGTGCCCAAGAGGATTTATTCCCGGAATGAGATTCTTCAGATCGCTTCTGATCGAGTCACAGCGGTCGAGGGCGGAAGGATCGACATTCCGTTCGCGATCACGCCTGAGATGGCGCAATTCGCTCAGGATGCGACGCGTGACAAGGTGACTCACGTCAAGAAAGCGATCGCTCTCGTCGAAGCCATGATCTCGAAATGGGATCTCGAAATCACCTACGACAGCTCCGCCGACATGACCGCTCATCAGGTATTCTTTGAACACCGAGCCAATTGCATGTCGTTCACGAACCTGTTTATCGGCCTGTCGCGTTCGCTGGGTATGGACACGGCTTATGTTGATGTACCGCAACTCGACGATTACACCATCGAAGGAAACATCATACTGAATAACGGTCACATGTGTGCTGGGCTATGGGATGGAGGGGAGTTCTATCTGGTGGATTTTTCTCCAGAACCCGAAAAACACTACCGGATTTATCGAGTCATCGACGATCTCGAAGCCATCGCTCATCATTACAACAACATGGGCTATCGGGTTCTCAGAGAAAATCCCGCGCGCATCGACGAAGCTATCCGGTATTATCGTATTTCGACCGAAATCAAACCGGGGTTCCCTCCGGGCCACAATAATCTCGGTGCAGCCCTTGCATCCCGCGGAGATCTCGAAAAGGCCCAGTTTCACTATCAGTCTGCCCTCGAAAATGACCCCCAGATGGCGGAAGCGAATTGCAACATGGGTAGTCTCCTTTTCACACAGGGCCGCCTCAACGAGGCTAAACGATACTTCGAAAAAGCCGTATCTTCAGCAAAAGACAATTCGCACTATCAGTATCGTCTGGGCATGACATGTTATTTTTTAGGAGATCTTCGGAGTGCCTCCAGACATTTCGTCGAGACCATTCGAATCGACGAGCATTTCACGAGTGCATACATCGGACTTGCACTCATCGAAGAACGGCAATCGCACTATCAATCCGCTCTACAACATCTCGAGAAAGCGATATCGATCCAACCCGGGCTCTCGGATGCCACATCCCGCTACAACAACATTCTGCTCAAGACGAGCATGGATGCAGATATCTGATCACGGTAACGGATTCAGTTCGAGAAACTCCTGGACACGTATTGCAGCCATGCATCCCATACCTGCAGCCGTGATGGCCTGCCGGAAACGGGGATCGATGACATCACCGGCAACGAAGACGCCAGGAACAATCGTTTCTACTTCCCCTCTCGGAACCTTGATAAAGCCACTGTCATCCAGAGGGAGTTGCCCGTTAAGAAAACCGGTGTTGGGATTGTGACCGATCGCAACGAACAAACCATCCATGGCAATCTCAGTGATCTCGCCGGTCTGAACATTCTGCACTTTCAATGCGCTGACACCCGAAGACTCCGATCCTAGTACTTCTATAACTTTTGAGTTCCACATAAAGGTGATCTTTGAGTTTTCGAGTGCACGTTCCTGCATGTAGTGTGATGCTCGGAGCGAGTCGCGACGGTGTATCAACACGACTTCTGACGCGAAGCGTGTCAGATGAAGTGCATCCTCCATCGCGGTATCTCCTCCACCGACGACTGCGACCCGTTTTCCCCTGAAAAAGAAACCGTCACACGTGGCACAGGATGAGACGCCTCTCCCACGGAATTGCTGTTCTGAAGGCAGGTTGAGCCATTTGGCGGACGCGCCGGTTGCGATGATGATGGCAGAAGCGAGCAGCACGCGATCCTCTCCGTAATGAATCTCAAAAGGCCTGCGAGCCAGTTTAACATCCCCGACAATCTCAGGAACAAGTCTGGCGCCGAAACGGGAGGCCTGCTGTCGCATATTGTCCATCAACTCTGGTCCCATGATCCCTTCCGGAAAACCAGGGAAATTTTCCACCATGGTCGTCGTGATCAGTTGTCCACCCGGTTCGAGACCTTCGAAGACGACTGGTTCGAGATTTGCCCGTGCAGAGTAGATGGCCGCGGTCAGGCCCGCAGGACCGCTTCCAATGATCGCAAGTTGCGTTTTCTCGGTGTTCGACATCGTGGTTCTCCTTTCGAGGGCGGACAAGCCCGGTTCTCTCTGGTTCACCCCTAATCAATACAGAGCTTTCTGTGTGAACTCAAGATTGATATCTCTTTTCTGTTCATTCATATCGGTACATCCTGTGATCGACTGGTTGTGACGATCGCACGAACGAGCGGATCCGGAATTGGATTGACGCCCTCCCGTATATTTCCTATGATAAAGATGAGTTTGAAAAGGGGTTTTATCCGATGCAACCTTTGTGTCTCAATTGCAACAAACCACTTCCGAAGGGAGTTCAATCATCCTTCTGCAGCCGCACGTGTTGGATACAATACAAGGACAAGCGTGGCATTGCGATGAATCCTGAGAAACAGGCGACGATCATGATCAAGGATTCCTCAAAGAATCTCGTGTCTTCCCTGAAATCAGAACTTGAAAAAAAGGACGAGATCATCCAGCATCAGGACAAGTTGATACGCGAGTATCGCGACAGTCTGGAAACTCGGGAAAACGACATCGGACGACTCCAGAACAAACTGAAGAATCATGAAGCTCTGATTGCCGATTTACGTGGGCAGATCGAGGAACTTCGCAGTCAAAATACGCTTTCTCAGGCCAGTTCTGTCCCGGCGACGGCGGAACCCGCTATTAAACCATCCATTCCCGCGAGTGCAGGCCCAGTGATCACGCCAGCATCCGCTGCGGAAACCTCTGGAACGCCGAGCAAAGGAGCTCGTGTTGATGGTTTCTGGGTCAGGTTCCGGAGTTTTTTCGCAAGGCGGTTTCTTTGACGACACCGGCGTCTCGCCTGACACGATCCCTCTAAAGTTAATTCTGCTTCCATTTTTATTTCGAGCGCTCGCTGTCGTGCTCTTCGTGACCGTAATTCTATGGTGCGCCGTCATGATTCTGGTGCAAACCACTGCGACCTCAACCAATTCCGATATCATTCAACATCAATATCTTGCGGCGATGAATCGCGCAGCCCCGATTTATGATTTATTCCCGTGGTTCGGGGAACTGAGTCACGCGTACGGACGCGCGTTACTCAACGTGAATCACTTCAATCGGGCAGCGTTGGTTCTCCAAAATACTCAAAGGTTCAAAGCCAACTACTTCGTCAACCTTCAACTCGCCATCTGCTATGAATCTACAAGGAACTGGCAAAAAGCCGAAGCCGAATATCGCTATGTGATCGCCTATGCGACTCGATCCGATCCTGCCATCGAAGGCCTGATTCGAGTGAAATCTTCCGAATTCTTCGATCTCGTGATCAGGCATAGAGGTGAACTTCCTACGGATGTCCTCAGTCGTTCTCTCGCATCATTGAAACGCCTACTCGAACTCAAGACACCTCCACCGCGATCGCTCATCGAAGCGCTCGCATGCATCGATTACTTGCTGGATGATCGGGAATCTCTGATGACATTGGAAAACATGTATGCAACTTCGGGAATCACTCGTTGGAGCGCACTTTGGACCATTGAGGAATACATTCAGATTGACGACTGGACCAAAGCCTTGCAGCTTTCCGATCACCTGATTGCCGCGAACACTGGATTTGTTCCATTTCTGATGATCCTTCATCGTGAGATCTCTTCGGCTTTCCCGGCATCCTCAGATGCAGATGCCAGGCGCCACATTACATTGGCCAGAATCTTTCAGAGCACCCATCAACCGGACGCGACACGTCGGGAACTTGAAATGGCTATCGCACTCGATTCCGCTAATCCGATCGCCCGGGAAATGCTCGAGAGCCTGCAGGAGCAGCCCAAATGAGTCTCTCAAACCCGGCCAAATCCACACCATCATTGATTATTCTGACTCTGTTCGTGATCCTTCTTGTCGGTTCACAGATGGTCTATTCATCGAAATGCGTCGAGCCGTTTCGCGATTCCAAAGATATCTTTCAGACACTGATTATTGTCACAATCGTGGTTCTCATGGCTTTTCACAGGCAGCTCTCACAGGGTTGGACATCCGGACCCGATGCAATTGAAATCGTCGTGGGGCTGATCGTCTTTCACTCGACAATCGTGTTCTATCTGACTCCGGATCGAATCAATGCAGTTCCGAAAGTCTTGAACATCTTGCTGTATAGCTTGTTTCTCCTTATGTCGCGACGATGGTTGGTTTTTCATCGCAACCGACCTGTCATACTATTCATCAGTGTCATTGTCGGAGTCGGATTTCTGACATCACTCTATGGAATCCTTCAGTTTTTAGATCTCGATTTTCTTTTTGTTCCGACGCAGGAGTTTGATGAAATTCGATGGGTGGTATCCGGTTTCATCGGCCAGCAAACTCTCTTTGCGGGAATCCTGGCAATGGTTTTCCCTCTGGCTGCCTGCATGGGGGTGAATGGTCAGAGTCGACTGGGTCGCTGGACAGCACTCATCGCGTCCGGGACCATTTTCACCACCATAACATTGACTCACACTCGAGCGGCCGTCCTAGCCAGTTTCGGAGCGCTGGGTTTTGGTATCCTGATCAGCGGGATGCGGAGAAGATGGAGTCAAGTCATTCAACTCCTTTTATACCTGATCGCTGCCATCCTGATTTTCTTCGTTTTACTCTATCTGGTACCGTCGATTCAATCTCGGATGACAACCGATGTCAGCCTCACCTCTTCTTCGATTCATGCCAGAACTCATTACTGGATGGCATGCGAACGGATGATTCGCACCAAACCGATCATGGGGTTTGGCCTAGGTCGATTTCCCTTCGACTACCGTGATTTTCAGATCAGGCTACGCCAGGATGGCATTGACACATTTCGAAATGCGGAGTTTGTCACCCACCCCCACAACGAGTTCCTGTTGATCTGGATCGAAACCGGCCTGATCGGTCTGATACTTGCGATCAGCTTTATCGGACTTTGTTTCACGCGCGGCTACCGTTTGACGGGATCCACTCCTCCGGGAAATACGCACTGGGTAATCGTTGCGGCGATGATGAGCATGACCGCAGGGATGATCGATGCGTGTTTCAGTTTTCCATTTCATATCGCCAGTTCGGCAATGATCATGGTGATCATGTCCGCGATAATCATGAGTCATCCAGTATCCGAGCCCACACGGATCGTCGGGCAAACGAGAGAGCATGAGTAACAAGAAACCCTTGATCATTATTTCCGGCGGTGCAGGTTTCATCGGGTCACAACTGACTGCGTCCTTGCTCGACCGCGGCTTCGCCGTACATGTCATTGATGCATTGCTCTATGGTGGTGATTCGCTGCTCGCATTCATTCACCATCCGGATTTCTCATTCGCGCGCAGCAATATTCTCGACGGTAACTTTAATATCCCCACAAATACCGATGTAAAAGCAGTGATTCATCTCGCGGCAATCGCGGGTTTTCCAGCCTGTCAGATCATCGGCAGGGATATTGCCTGCAGATACAACATCGATGGCGCAGAAGCATTTCTGAAATGGTCGATTGCACATGGTCATCCACGTTTCATCTTTACATCGACCTATTCGGCTTTTGGCTCTGAGAATGACACGGAATTGGTTTCAGAATTTTCGCCCCAAAATCCCCAGACGCTCTACGCCGAAACCAAGATCCGGGCCGAGGAAGCGCTCAGATCTGCAGCGAACAACAGCATCTCATTGACCATATTGAGACTCTGCGATGTCTTTGGATTATCACCTCGAACTCGTTTCGATGTACTCGGAAATCAATTCATTTGGAACGCCATTCAGAAACGAGAAATTACGGTGTTTCAACGGAGCTTCCTGCGATGTCTCATCCATGTTTCGGATGTGATCGACGGAATACTGGCAGTTCTATCGGCACCGATTGAACGGATGTCGGGCAAGACATACATTCTTGGAAATCCGAACAACCATCATACTAAGGAAGATCTTGCGCGAATCATCATGGATCTGATCCCCGGGATACGCATTGTGCATAAAGACATCACTTTCGGGGGTTACCGACGCAATTTTCAGATCGACCCGAATCGAATGCTGCATGATCTGGGCTTCCAACCAGTTGTGTCGACTCGTGAAGGACTGGATGAGGTGCGAAGTGCTCTAGACTACGGTTTGATAAGAGACCCAGCGGGAGATTTCCACCATAACGCAAGATTCCCGGTGATCTGATCTGGGTCAGTAAAGTCCGGCGATCACCAAGTCATGGAGGCGAATCATACCTCGGATTTGTCCCTGATCGTCTATCACCGGCAACACGCTGATCTGACTCGACCTTTTTTCCATAACATGCAGCGCATCGATTGCCATCGTTTCAGGTCTGACAGCGATTGGATTTGAGTTCATGAGCTCTGTGACGTTTCTATTGAGAATATCCGGATACTTCTGAATTCCCCTGCGCAGATCACCATCGGTGATGATACCGGTGAGTAATCCTTCGGAACTTGAAACCAGTATAGCACCCAACGGTTTTTCGGTCATGCACATGATTGCCTCCCGCATGGTTGCCTCCGGTCCGATAACCGGTAGGTTATCATGCGAGTGCATGATGTCGGAGACTCGCAACAGGAGACGTTTTCCGATGCTGCCGGCCGGGTGGAAAACCGCGAAATCCTCGGGTTTAAAATCCTTCAATCGGATCAGAGCTGCCGCAAGAGCATCCCCGATCGCCAGTTGCGCCGTGGTGCTCGCCATGGGCGCCAACCCCATCGGACATGCCTCGTCAGTCGCGATGAAACGGATTGCGATATCCGCTGATCGCGCCAGATAAGAGTCCATACGTGCCGTGACTGCGATCACTCGAATCCCGCGGTTCTTCAAAAACACCAACAGACGCCTGATCTCCTCCGATTCACCGCTCTTCGAAAGCACCAGAACGATATCCCGGACATCGATCATTCCCATGTCCCCATGAAGGCAGTCGACGGGATGCACAAATATCGCCGATGAACCGGTACTCGAAAACGTGGCTGCAATTTTCCGGGCAATCAATCCGGATTTTCCGACTCCTGTCACTACGACTTTTCCTTCACACCGAACAAGCAACTCGACCGATCGAGCAAACAGATCGTCGATCGTTTCGCGTGTTTGCTCAAGCGATTTGATCTCTCCTGAGAATACTTCACGAGCAGTCTGGATGATGATGGATCGGTTCATGGTATCACCTTGTGAGAGCGGTATGAATGGACTGAACATCCATAAGGATTGACTGGAAACCCTCGAGCGGAATCATATTCGATCCGTCGCTGAGCGCGTTTTCCGGTCGGTCATGGACCTCCAAGAACAATCCGTCAATACCGACGGCAGCGGCGGCACGACAGAGGGGATGAACCTGCGATCGGTTCCCTGACGTGAATGTTCCGCCTGCTCCCGGCTGCTGAATCGCATGTGTCGCATCGAAGATGACGGGGACATTCAAGGCCCGCATGGTTGATATCCCGGTGAAATCGACGACGAGACGATTGTATCCGAATGAAGTGCCTCTTTCTGTGAGAGATATCGCTTTGATGCCTGCCACACGTGCTTTTTCGACCACATTCGCCATGTCCCCTGGTGACATGAACTGGCCTTTTTTAACATTGACCGGAACGGGGTACTTTCCCGCCTCGAGATACAGATCGGTCTGTCTACACAGAAACGCCGGAATCTGGATCATGTCGACAGTATCGGCGGCAGCACGGATCTGTTCGACGGCATGGATATCCGTCAGAACCGGTAAACCGGTTTCCGCACGAATCTTCGACAAAATGCGCAGGCCCTCGTCGAGCCCCGGGCCTCGGTAGGAATGGATCGAACTGCGATTCGCTTTATCATAACTTGCTTTGAACACAAGTTTGAATCCAGTTGCACTGGCGATCGTGGCGAGTCGTTCCGCCATCATCAGAGCGTGCTGTTCGGTTTCGATCACACAAGGACCAGCCACGATGACGGGAAGCCCGCCTCCTCCGATCGGTATATCTCCAATTTTAAACTTGCACGATTCCATCACGTCGGTGGTCTCCTCTCAATTGTCGGATCGATCGGAACGAGCGATCGAATCAGTTCCCGGATTTCATCAGCGATTCGATCCCAATCATACTCGGTTTTTATACGTGTCGCGATGGCATCGCAAAGAGCGCGATCCGGAGGAGTATTGAAATGCTCAAGAAGACGATGCCTGATCTCGGTCGCATCCCGAGGAGTGCAATACCAGGAATCCGGCAGTTTGAGCTCGAGATGCTGAGGAATTCGGCTGATCAGGACGGGGAGTCCGTATCCCAGAGCCTCCAGAACAGCCAGAGGAAGCCCTTCATGCGATGAAGGAAGGACAAAAACAGCAGCATTCGAATAAAGCTCCGCGATCCGATTGCCATGAATCGCTCCAGTCAAGATGATTCGGGAATCCATGGCGCTGCGTCGCCGGACTTCCAGGCTGTAGTCGGTTTCATGATCGGCATCCCCTGCAATCACCAACCTATATGCAGCATTCTCGATCCGCTGAAAGGCGTCGATCAGTTCAATGATTCCCTTCTCGGGAACGAATCGGCACGCCGTTAATGCATATCGTTTTCCCGAGATACCGAGTTTTTCCGAGTAGTTGCCTTGGAGCAGTCTGGGCCCCGTCGATACGCCGTTCGGAATATATATGAGTTTTCCTCTCAAACGGGTTCGAACATTGTCCAGCAAAGTTCTCGAAACACATAAAACCGCATCACTGAAGCGAACTCCGAGTCGTTCGCCCAGTTTGAGAACGACACGTGCAATCGAGCCCCATTTTGATCGGCGATAATCTTCGCCCTGATGAGTGAGCACGATTCGGCGGGAACAGAGTCGAGCCAACGGGCTCAGAAAGGCAGGACCGATCCCATGAATGTGAATGATATCCGGTCGCAGGAACATTAAAATCAGGAGACATAAAAATGTATGCACAATCGTTTCCAAGTGAACATTCCGGGGACTCCAGATATATCTTATCTGTACGCCTTTCCAATCTCTGACGCGTATATCGGGTGAGAAATATGGAGATCGAGCAAACAAGGTGATATCGAAATCCGATGCGAGTCGCTGATACAGCGCTTCGCAATAGCGTTCAATGCCTCCCTGAATGTTCGGTATTCCCCGGGTTCCGATAACCGCAATCCTTACTCTCTTCACTTGTTTCTCCCGGTTCGCGACCAGCCATCACTTCATTGATATACGCTTTTCACATCAAATATTCGAGACAATTCTAGAACTGGATACTGTTCCGCGCATCTGCGGCAATCAAGGATCTGCAGTGGGAACTCGAATGAGGGCAGGATCATGAGATCGGTCTCCGGGATCACGAGTACGGTCTGCCGATTCCCGGCTCCTCAGAAAGCAGACCAGGTAAAAGATACTCAAAATCAGCCATACCAAACTCGTCGATACCGCCAGCCCAGGGACTCCGAAAACGGGCATCAGCATCAGATTCAGCCCGATATTGGAAAAAACCATCAGGCACGATCCACTCAGGAGAACCCGGAGTCGTCCGTATATCAGAAGTGCACGTGATAGAAGTTGTACAATGAGAGCAGGAATGAACCCCAGAAGGTAACAGAGCCAAGTGACTCGGATGCGATTGAGTTCACCGGTTCCCAATGCACTCGATCGAAAGAGACAGTGCATGATCCAGGAACTCGTCACCCAGATCAGAAACACAACCGGTATGAGACCCAGCGTCACCATCCCCGTATTGCGTAAGACCCGCACTTTAAACAAACCATTTGACTCACCTCGGAATACCTGGCTCCATCGGGACAACAGAACAACAACCAACCCGGAAGAAAAAAAGGTAATCGGGATCAGATTGAGACGTTCGGCGTAATGCAGGACTGAAACGGAACCGACCGGAAGCCAGGAGGACATGATCTTATCAATCATCGGATTCAATTCCTGCAGGATCATCCCGATCGTTTGGACTGAAACGGTCGTCATAACAAGACGGATCTTCGAATCGAATGCCGGTAGTCTGTTGAACGCTATCAACTGCTTCCGAACAGCACTGACCGCGACCATCAGAAACCGGATCGTCTCGCCTGCAACATACCCCCATGCGATTGCATGGATACCGGCACTCCGTCGAAGCAATGCGATGACGATCACAGTCACAACAGAACGCGCGATCAGGGCAATGGCGGGCAAATTGAAGCGGTTGATCGCGTTCAGGCATCCCGTAAGCAGACTAGACCATGTAATCAGAAAAACTAGCGGAATGATTTCCAGCACGATGATGCCCAGAAGTTGGCGGGCTTCCGGATCGAAGGCGGTCATGATCGACAAAAAAGGATGAAGGAACCCGAGTGTCCCGAGCGAGAGCACGGAGACAATCAGGGTAGCGAGATAGAACAAGGTCAGGACGAAAGTACGAATTTCGATTCCCTGCAATCGTCTTTCGACCAAGACCGGCACAATGACGGATTCGAAAACTGGTGCGATGAACCAGGTGATGGTCAGGACAAATCCATAGGCAAAAAAGACGGCATCGGTCGTTTTATCTGCGCCATACCAGGCTGCAACGAGAAAAGGAACGATGAACCCGATTGCTTTTCCGATACTGCTGAGAACGGTAATAGTCACGATTGATCGGATCGCCCCTCCGGCAAATGGAGAGAGGATTCCGAAGCCTTTGGGAGAACGGATGTGAGGGTGGTCATCGGATTCGTTCATAGGGATCGATAGTATGTCGGGAGACGGAACATGGTCAAGCGGACTTGAACATGATAAAAATCGGGCTACAATGACCTGCGTGACCGCACTGCCGACACCCGAATTCATCAATCGACCGAACCCGCGCATCGCGCTGTTCATTCGGATGCTCGTCGATGCAGCTGTGACTCTGAGTGCTTTTTACATCGCTTTCGGGATTCGCAGTAATCTCTCCGTTGATCGATTCGTAACCATCCGACCGCTGACCGAGTACATCTGGCTCGCCTATGCCTCGATTCCCATCACGATATTGATCCACTACTTTTCAGGTCTTTATGCGCCTGCATCCAGAATCCCGTCTGGAAGCTTGATATTTGCTCTCTTGAGAAGCTTCGTTCTTCAGGTCATTTTCCTGGGTTCACTCGTCTTCTTTTTCCAAGCGAAGATCTACAGTCGCTCTCTGTTCGGTATGTTCCTGGCACTTCATCTTATTCTCCACGCAACACTCCGATTCCTCTGGCGATCTCTCGTTAACCGATTGCCGATCTTTCACTCAAAACCTCGCCATATTCTGCTGATTGGATTGAACCAGTTCAGCACGGCGATCGCAGCACGAATAGTGGCTCATTCCGAGTGGAACATGGAAGTTGCAGGATTTCTTCAGACCGGTGAATCGACGAAACAGCAGGGGTTGGAGAACGATCAGGACAGATTGCTGGGCCGATTTGAAGATCTAGAGGACATTTCAAAGAGGATCATTGTCGATGAGGCTATATTTTGTGTTGGTCCTGCGGAAATGCCCGGGATGCGAACAGCGCTCCGTCGATGTGAAGAATTGGGTATCCGTGCGCACATTGTCGCAGATTTTTTCCATTTGCCGATCGCCAGACCGCACTTCAGTTATCTCGATGATATCCCTCTGCTTTCCTTTTCAACCACACCATTTCGGGCACTTCATCTGCTGCTCAAGCGGTTGATCGATATCGCTGTTGCTTTGATTTTGCTAATTGTATTTCTGATCCCGATGGTGATCGTCTCGATCGCAATTCGGCTGGATTCAGCGGGACCGGTGCTGTTCTCTCAAATTCGAGTCGGGAAAAATGGCCGTCGTTTCAGATTGTACAAATTCAGATCGATGATCCGGGATGCAGAACAACGAAAAAACGAAATCGTTCAACTGAATGAAATGAACGGACCGGTCTTCAAATCATCGAATGATCCCCGAATCACTCGCGTCGGCAAATGGATACGCAGAACCAGTCTGGATGAACTACCACAACTGATCAACGTGATTCTCGGCGATATGAGTCTGGTCGGTCCGAGGCCTGCTCTTCCGGATGAGGTGGTTCA
The DNA here is from genome assembly GCA_964472395.1 of uncultured bacterium. Classification (GTDB taxonomy): domain Bacteria; phylum CSSED10-310; class CSSED10-310; order CSSED10-310; family CALFER01; genus CALFER01. Next base: position 12,114 of record CAYYMM010000018.1, read on the forward strand.
GTACGAGGCTTGGCAGCGGCGGCGAATCTCTATGAAACCGGGCTTGACCTGCATCTGGCAGATCAGCGGAAGGAATCAGATTGACTTCGAGAACTGGATGCGGATGGATTTGGAGTACATCGATCATTGGTCGTTGGGCCTCGACTTTCTGATCCTGATAAAAACGATTCCTGCGGTGCTGTCAACCAGAGGAGCGAAGTGAGATGACAAAGGTATCCGAGGCCACCCACCTTGTGCTTGTAGCCGGAGGAACCGGATCGAGAATGAACAGTGCGATTCCAAAGCAGTTCCTCGATATTCGACCAGGATGGACTGTATTCGAGGAATCGTTGAGCCGCCTGATATCGATGGTGCAATTCATTTCGGTCGTCTTGGTTGTTCCTGAAAACTGGATCCAGACTTCGATCGAACTCGCCTCTCGAATCATTCCGGATGGCACCGATCTGTCGGTAACAACCGGCGGTATCTGCAGACAGGAGTCCTGTTCGATCGGTGTTTCTTCCATCAGTGGAGCTCCCGCGGACATCGTGATCATTCATGATGCTGCTCGACCCTTCGTTTCGGCTCAACTGGTTGATCGACTCATCCACGCCGGCAGAACAGTCGGAGCCGCAATTCCGGTCATCTCATCCCGAGACAGCCTGGTGACGGCGAGAGATGGACTTGTCCTGGACTATCTCGATCGAACTGAAGTTTTGCAGGTTCAGACACCGCAGGTTTTTCGGTTCGAATCTATCCGTTGCGCACATCAGGAAGCACAGGAATCAGGTGTTGTGAATGCGTGCGACGATGCGATTCTGGTGAATCGGATCGGGTATCCCATTGCCGCCGTTGAAGGTGATCCTGGAAATATAAAATTAACGACACCCGAGGATCTCGAGCACGCGAGGCAACGTTTAAGGGCGAACTGAACTAACGAAATGCCGAATTCAATCCGCCGGCATTCTGCCACAGCAGAAGCCAGGCATTCGCGGTCTGTGATACGGCATTGGAGAACGCGATTGAACCAGCACCGAAGGGAATGGACTGATGGTCGTACTGACTGATGGGAATCGAATTCTCTGCCAGTGTCGTAATCAGGGTTTCAGCAAGAGCGCTTGTCTTCACGATCGATCGATTAAGCGCGTGCGCGAGTTGATCACGATTTCGCGGACGCTGTTCGATTCCCGTCCAACGAACTCGAAAAAATGAGCGGTTCTTTTCAAGATAGACATCATAATCGGTTCGATTGTCTGGTTTAACCCTGCTGTCAGTTGCGGGGAGCGGATGAACGGAAATCGCCACCATACGAGCGATTCGCCCCATGATCCTGACTGCACTTTTGAAATCCTTCTGGTTGATTATTGAACTGGATCCACTCGTGACTAGGTCGCAAATTTTTATTATGGAATCAGTGCTGTTCGCTTGGGATTCCTGCGATTCAAGAATCCCCTCTGTTAGATCCTTCCTGTGTTTCTCGGTGATGAATCGGACGTTTTCCGGCATGAATTCGATTGCCTTGAGGGCGATCGCTTCCAGAGACGGCAAAGACCATGCAGCAGCAGATGCTGACATCCAAATGGTCAAACAGAAAATCCAGAGCGTTGCTATCCGCATTGTAAACATGACTCCTGATGAAAGGATCCCGTTGAAGAAATCATCGAGAATATATAGCAGCGATGGGTATTCTTGACAATTGCAGATTGGGTTATCTTCTTTGCCGTGAATCGCTCTAGCAGAAAGAACCGAGATCGGATAGAATATTTTCCGCCGTGAACGGGGAGACATTTGCATGCTAAAAGCAGGAATTTTCATTGATGCGGAAAATGTGATGAGGACGGGGGGTTGGGGACTGCGCTACGACACCCTGAAACAGTTCGTAAAGGCTCAGGGATCCTACATTTTGCGAGCGAACACATACATGGCATTCGACACGGATCGCGAGAGTGTCGATGTGGAGTTTCGCCGTAAAAAACAACTCTACAGATCAAACCTCAGACAACTCGGGTACAAGGTTATTTTAAAACACGTGCGTCGTTTTCAGGATTCGGACGGGACACTCGTCACAAAAGCGAATGCAGACCTCGAACTCGCCGTAGATGCACTCTTGCAAGCCCACTACCTGGATTATGTAGTCTTGCTTTCGGGCGACGGTGACTTTACACGTCTTGTTTCAGCACTTCAGGGAATGGGCTGCAGAGTGGATGTGATCGGGCTGCATTATTGCAGCAGGGAATTGAAAGAAGTCGCGGATCATTATGTTCCTGGCTTTCTGATCCCTGAATTGATACCGATCGCTCCCGGTCGGCGCCGTGGAATCCTGACGGCTGTCAACGAAGAGAAATACTTCGGCTGGCTGACACTCTATCAATCACTTCATCTGGATGATATCGACCGTGAGATTTTTATCCATGGCAATGATCTCGAATCGGGTCGACTCTCAAATGAACGCTTCTCGGAGCTTCGGGATCACCAATCCATAATCGAATTTGAACTGGTCGAAGATGAAAGAGGGAAGCGGGCGGTCAATGCCTGTGTTATCAAGCCGGATGAAACCTGTCTGCCGACCAGACGTGACGATGTCGAGGAGTAAACAGACATGAAAATGGAATTCAACTGGCCCAGGTCTCTGATCCCTTTCGTGCAGAAACTCGAGCATCGCGGTTATATCTGCGATCTGATGATCAACAGTCTGCTGTTGATCAACGATGAATCGCTCGAACGCCGAATCACGCGAATTGTATTCGACATCACAGCTGGAGATGACCTGGTCTGGCGCTGGGAAATGCCACTCTCAGTTATCGATGCTCATATTCAGATCGAGTTTGAGGTGATGCGGATGAGTTTCGAGCAGAGGAGTTATTTGATGGGCGAATGGCTTGCGGATCGTATCGGGAATCTTTCAGCCAGTTCGACTCTGCCGCCTCTCGGTCAAGCTCTGATACGCCGATTCCCCGTGCGATTTCTTTCGGTTGCTCTGCCCGATCATTTAATCGCGCGTTGCTACTCCGGCATGCATCTGTTAGGGCGTCAGGATATCCGTCTGGATTGTCCGCAACCTGATAACTCGTTTCTCTTTCCGCTGAGTGGTTGCTGGCAGATCATGGGCAATTTCGACAACACACTCGCGCATCGACATACTGCCTGCCGTGAATACGGAATGGATCTCCTTCAATTGGGGCAAGATGGAAAGTGCAGGAAGTTCAAATCGGAATCACCTGCGGATTATCACGGATTCGGAGCTGAGGTTCGATCCGCAGCCGGCGGCCGAGTGATCCAGGTCAGATCCGATGCGCCGGATACTGTCAAGGATCGGTTAAGTTGGATCTCGGCTTCCGGCGATGATATCCGATCTGTGTCGGAGTATTCAGAATCTCGCTTCGGGAACTATGTTCTGATCGATCACGAGAATGGATTCTGGAGTTACTATTGCCATCTGAAGCAGAGCAGTGTGCAGGTAAAGGAGGGCGATCGGGTCAAGGTTGGCGATTCAATCGCAGAACTTGGTAACTCCGGCGATTCACGAATCCCTCATCTCCATTTCCAGATCAACGACGGACCCAATCCACATGGCAGCCGCAGTATCCCGATCTATTTCTCGAATCTGCTCGATATGGAAGACCGACACATGCCGGTTGTCACCCGGAACAACTCGTTGATTCATACCGGGTGATTCCGGTTAGTTCGTCATCTGTTTCCCATTACGGACAATCGCACTAGGGAACGCATTTGCATACAACTGAAAGTACTCGAATGATTTTGCATTGTCCCGTTCAATCACGCGGACAGGCCATTCGAGGTTCAGCTCCGACGAAACCATATCCCATTCCTTGTCGCCGATAGCCTCTCGGAGTTGATCGATGCTCTGTTCCGGAATGCGATAGAGATTGAAGTTCTTAAATCCCCTGCGAATGAGATTTTGAACGGTTCCTTCCGCATCGAGTTCGGTGACGAGCACTGATGGACCGTTACTGACCACAACGATGTAGCACTGCATGGTTCACCTCCTGATCCCTTGTTTCTATCATAATTTGAGATTGTATCGAGGTCAATGCGGTCAGTTCGAAGCAACAGAAGATGAGTTTATTATCGTTGACTTTGAATCGACGGTTTCGAGAGGTTCTTCGAGGCGGTTGCCTAACTTTTTTTCAAGCATGAAATATGGCATAATAGATTTGGGCAGTCGTAGGACGTCCATAACCCTTGGCATGGAGGTATCCCTTGAATCGAATCATGATAGTGTTTTTGAGTCTTTTGCTCATGTGCTCCATCATACTGGCACAGAGTCGCACTACCATTTATGATGTGCAGTACACAACCAATCCCTCCGGTGATTCACCGATGGTCAATCAATCTGTTACGCTGACCGGAATTGTCACGGCGAATTTTTACAGCGGATATATCATTTCAGAAGGCAACGGTCCCTGGCAATCTCTGTATATTTACTCGCAGAAAAACGGACCGAACGTTGGAGACGAAGTGCAGGTGACGGGTACGGTCAGCGAGTATTACAACATGACCGAGATTGTGAATGTGACCGCCTTTCAGGTTCTCTCGACCGGGAACCCCGTCACACCCATCAATGCGGTCATCGAAAGTCACAAGACCGAAGCATATGAATCATGCCTGCTGATGTTTCAGGATTGCTCAGTTCCGCAGATCAACCCCTCATATGGTGAATGGACGGTGAATGACGGTACGGGTACCCTGACCGCGAACGACACGAACGACTACATGTACTTCGCCCATGCCGGGGATTATTTGTATTCGGTCACGGGTATTCTGATGTACAGTTTCGGCGAGTTCAAACTGGAACCTCGATTCACCCTGGATATCGATGGTGATATGATCCCGCATTATGCGATCCACGGCACGATCGTGACGATGAATACTCAGCACGATGTCATCGAAGACGGCTACATTGAGATTCTGGGGGACATAATCATCTCGATCAGTACGACCCCACCCGACGGCATTCTCATCGTTGACCTGGACGGCTTGATCTTCCCCGGTCTGATCGATGCACACAATCATCCTCGATACAATGTCCTTTCTGAGATTCCCTTTCCGTGCACCTTTGCGGAGCGTTACGAGTGGCAGGATCATCCAATGTATGATGATTTCAATACTCAATATTATGGCATCCTGAGTCCTAACGGCCAGAACGAAAATTCGACCAACATATGGAAACTGGCCGAAGTGCGCGCGTTAACGGCCGGCACTACGATGATCCAGGGATTCAACGGATATGATCACAGCGCAGATGATGTGTCGCACAGCGGCATGATTATCAACAATGTCGAACGTTTCCCGACGAAGTCCTACTCGTCAACATTCCCCCTTGAACATCAAAGTGACTGGATCAACAACAAACGGAACCAATTCTGGGATCGATTCATCATTCATCTTTCGGAGGGGTTCAGCGCGAATTCCTTACAAGAATTCAACACATGGTCGAGCTGGGGTATGCTCGATTGGCGCACCTCGATCATCCACGGTGTGCCGCTGGGAGATACCGAATGGCAGCTCATGGCGGATGCCAATGCTCACCTGATCTGGTCTCCATTCAGCAACTGGGTGCTGTATCGGCAAACTGCAGATGTTCCGGGAGCTTTAGCTGCCGGCGTCAACGTCGCACTTGCGCCGGATTGGACAGAATCCGGTATGGACAATCTTCTGGATGAGATGAAATTTGCCAATTCCATCAGCCAGGAACTCTGGGACGGACTTCTGACTCCAACTCAACTTGCGGATATGGTCACACGGAATGCCGCCTATGCCGTGGGAGTTGAAAATCGCCTCGGAACGCTGGTAGCCGGGTATCAGGCGAACATCATGGCTATTCCAGCAAGTCTGCCGGATCCGTACTCCAGTCTGTTGCAGGCGGAACCAGCAGATGTTATTACGACTATCGTAAGCGGCCGCCCCATGTATGGCGATCCGGCCATCATGGATCAATTCGATTTTGCGGTGCCGACCGAGGACATTTTGATCTGTGGCACTCCTAAAAAGCTGGCCATTCAGATCGATGCGCCATCTATCCCGAGTTCGAACAAGACCATCGGGCTAGTGATGACCATCCTGCAGGATGCCTATGATCAGTCATTCCCGCAACTGTGTGAATTCATCAGCTATGATCCGTGCAATGGCTCGTCCTCGACCCCGACTCCGACACCGACTGGTGGGCAGATGACGCCGACGCCCACTCCGACGCAAGGATCTTCGACTCCATCCCCAACCCCCACTCAATCCTCGTGCGACACGCTGGGAGTCGAAGTCTGGATGCCGTCGAACTTTTATCGCCCGGGCGATCCGTGCTCCGTTGAAGTCCGGATTTGTAATCCCTCAGCTGCCACGTATCACGATGTTCCCCTCTTTGTCATACTCGACGTTTACGGGAACTATTACTTTGCGCCGACATTTTCCAGTTATGACAAGTATACACTGACCGATGTTCATTCGGGCATGGATACGATGGTGATCCTTCCTCCGTTCGATTGGCCCACTGGAGCCGGCGCGGCCGATGGGATCAACTGGTATGCCGGAATGACGAACAAAGACCTGACGCAGCTGTTTGGTACATATGGTTTCTATAGTTTCGGCTGGGGATTATAAGCACTCATCGTAGGCGCTGCTCACTGAATAACCCTGTGTTTCATGAAGACGAAACACAGGGTTTTTTTCTTTTCCCTTGCGGTTAACGGATCGTCTGACATAAAATCATATTCAGATATCAAGAAGGCAGTCAGCAACACTGGAAGTGTATGCTCGATCTTCTCAGGTTGCTGATGCAACAACGTCAGGGTGAAGGAAAGCGCCCTTACAAGGAGGAGACAGAATGAGCAGGATACTCACATATTCGCGGTTGTTATCGGTGATTTTTCTGATCAGTCTGTTCGGTGTCGGGAATGCCCTGGGAGAAGTCATATGGCAGGACGATTTCTCGACAGATACCGGGTGGACGGGCTACTCAGCGGATCTCTGGGAACGGCTCCCGGCCGCTGCATCGACAGGATGCAGTTATGGAACCGATCCGGCCCAGGACCATTCCGCGTCATCCGACAACACGATTCTCGGGTTCAATATCGGCGGGTGTTACTCGAACTCAATTTCGGCTTACACCATCACCTCCCCCGTTATTGACTGCACTGGTTACACCGGTGTACAGATGCAGTTCTTCCGAGTTTTAGGTGTTGAAAGCAGTTCTTACGATGATGCGACTCTCGAAGCCTTTGACGGCACGTCATGGCAGATCCTCTATGCCAATCCCGCCAGTTCCTTTGCGGATACGACGTGGACGGAACAGCTGTTCGATGTATCGACCCTGGCAGATAACAATCCTGCTTTTCAGATCCGATACACCATGGGAGCAGCCGATTCCTCGATCAACGGATGCGGATGGAACATCGACGATGTGCTGATCTACACGTTCGATGAGTACTGTGTCAATGTGTCTCCCCTCTCCAGTGCTGCTGCCGGAGTAACGGGAGCGACGGCGATACATGCGTTGACATTGATCAACTGCGGAACTCAAAACGATGAAATCAACCTTGCGATTATCGGTGGCACATGGACAACCGCTATCACGGATGAATCGGGCAATCCCATTTCATCGCTGACACTCAACGCACAAGCGACTCAGGGATTTCAGGTTCGTGTGATCGTGGGGAGCGAGTGGCAGGACTCATGCGTTCTGCGCGCAACGAACACTGTGAAAGCAACCCAGATCGATGTCCCGATCATGACGGCACGAGCCATTTACTTCAATGACTTCTCAACGGATCCGGCAATTGAAGGATGGACCGGATTCGCGGCCGATCAGTGGGAGTGGGGACCGGCAACGGCCAGCAGCGGATGCTCCGGCAATCAGGATCCTGCATCGGATCATAGTTCCACTTCCGATAACAATCTGCTCGGGTACAACATCGGGGGATGTTACACGAACAGCATGGGCGAACTCTTCGTTGTCTCACCTCCGATCGACTGCTCCGACGTCATCGATATCCAGCTGTCGTTCTATCGATGGTTGGGTGTCGAGAGTGCTACGTACGATCACGCTTCGGTGCAATACTCGATCGACGGCAGCACATGGAACACCGCGTGGACACATGTCGGATCGTCATTCTCGGACACAACCTGGATGCCCGTTTCCTATATGTTGCCGTTGGCAGGAGGTCAGGAAAACGTCCAGCTCCGATTCTCGATGGGCCCTGCGGATAGTTCGGTGGTCTATTGCGGATGGAACATCGATGATATCACGCTGTTCGGCAGTGAACCCGGATTCGTCACCGGACTGGTATCCGACGCCTCGAAAGCCCCGATTGAAAATGCCCGGGTTGAAGTCGAAGGCCTCGGGATTACCACATACACCAACAGTTCGGGAGTGTACAATCTCACCCTGGCAGCAGGCACGTACACTCTGAACTTCAGCGCTACCGGTCATAATGACGCATCGGTTTCTGGAGTGACCGTTACAGTCGGCTCTACAACCACTGCAAATGCCGTTCTGACCTATCCGATCATGCAGTACGCTCCCGACAGCTTTCTCGTCAACCTCGAATACGGTCAGTCCACAACGGAAACACTGACGTTGACCAACTTCGGAAACGGACCGCTCGATTTCGATCTGTCGATCGATATGAATGCCGATCGTGATCAGTGGGATCTGATCGCCAACATACCCATCGACGATATCACCTCCAATAACCGACATCTGTCAGCGGAGTTCATCAACGACCACTTCTTTGTGTTCTCTGCTAATCCGCTCCTCCGGGCCAACTTCATCTATGAAATCGATCGGAGCGGTGTCCTCGTCAATACCTATCCGCAGGGAACGTCGACGGATTGGGGTATGAGAGATGCTGCTTCTGATGGCACCTATCTGTACGCCGGAGATGAAAACGGCTTCTATCAGATCGATCCGAATACCGGGACGGTCACGACATTGTTCACCGGCAACCTCGGATTGGGGTGCATTCGCGCATTGGCCTACTATCCGCCCAATGATTCCTTTATTGCAACGAACTGGGGCAGTTCCGGCGAACCATTTGTCGAGTTCAATCGGGACGGTTCACAAGTTCGCTCCTTCGGCGCATCGTGGTCGTCTGTCGTCGGCCGGTACGGGTTGGCGTATGACGAGTACTCATCCGGCGGCCCCTTCCTCTGGATATTCGATCAAAGCGGAACTCCGGCTACATCTTTGTATTCGGCTTCGATCGAGACACCTGGTTCTGAGAACCTGACCGGATTTTCCTATCAGATTCCGACATTGCCGGGCGGGACTGCGGAGGGCACAGCCGGAGGCTTGTTCATCACAACCTCCTTTGAATCCGGGCTTGCCTGCATCGGTGGTATCTTACAGGATACACCTGATCAGATTTTCCTGCTCGAACTGGCACCCTACTCGACTTGGCTTTCGCTCGATCCAACCAGCGGATCGGTCGGCGCTCCCCCCGATCCCAACTCGATCAACATCGACGTCATGTTCGATTCGACACAGGTTCCGGGTCCCGGCAGCTACTATGCGCAGATCGTCATCGCACACAACTCGGGAGATGAAACCCCGGTCAGCATCCCTGTGACGATGTCGATCACCGGAGGCGGCAATCTGTCGGGTCATGTCCTCGACGATGGTCGCGCACCCATCGAAGGTGCCCTCGTCGAAATCACGGAACTCGGAATCGACCGAACGACGAATGCGGAAGGTCTGTATGAGTTCATCAACATCATTCCCGGGACCTACGAAGTGACCGCTGAGGCATCTGGATATAATCCCGCGGCAGTGACGGGAGTGGTGGTCAGCCCGAATCAGACGACCGTCCAGGATTTCCATCTGACCTATCCGGTCATGGCTGTCGATCCGACGGAATTTTTCCATTACCAGATGCCCGACACGACCGAGACGCTGACCAATGCCATTCGACTGAACAATCAAGGCACAGGACCATTCTCGTGGACTTCCTCCATCACATATCTCTCAGCGCCCACCAACCTCTCCCGCGATCTTTCGGTCCTGATCGTCACACCGGACATCGCCGGAGGAGGAACGATCGATAATCTTCTCAATGCGCTGTCTCCGTTCTCCGATCTGTCCATCACCGTCTGGGATGCCGCTACGACAACCCCCACCGTCTCGGATATGCTCGCATACAATGCCGTGCTGGTCGGGAACGACATCCTGTGGACCTCATCGATGATCGATCCGACGCAACTTTCAAACAACCTGGCCGATTACATCGATGCAGGAGGTGGAGTCGTCGCCAGCGGATTCGTGTGGAGCTATGACGAATGGGGATTCGGCGGAGGTCGATTCCTGACGGCGGGATACAGCCCCTTTACAATGGCGACTCAAGACTTCTGGACACCGACTTCACTCGGGACATACGACCCCGCTCATCCCGTCATGGCCGGTGTTTCGACTATCACGGACAATTTCAACCATCAGGATCCCGGCCTCGCAGCAAGCGCCCTCCTGGTGGCGAGCTGGGCGGACACGCAACCTTTCGTTGCAGCGTATGAGAAATGCGTCGCATTCAACCAGATGTATTGCCATACGTCGGACTTCGGTGGTGACGTCGGTCAGTTGATTTACAACGCCATCAGTTATGTTTCAGGCGGAGGATTGAACTGGCTGGCCACATCGAGTTCCTCCGGCACCGTCCCCGCCGGCGGTCAATCGGTCATCGATCTGACCTTCGATACAACGGAACTGATCGCGGGTGAGTATACCGCGAATATCGAGTTTGCGAGTGAGCCGGGAGATGACGTTCAGACGACTCTTGTACATCTCTTCGTCGGTGCTTCATCGCCCACACCTGATCCTTCCAACCCTCCGACATCGACACCGACTCAGATGGGTCCCACTCCGACACCAACTCCGTCTCCCTCCGGTACGACTCCGACTCCGACAGAAACCGTTCCAGCGCCGACTAACACGCCTGAACCGCCCTGCACGCAACTCGGAGTTTCACTCGAAATGCCTTCAGACCTGTTCACCGCAGGCGACATCTGCTATCTCACCGCCTTTGTCTGCAACACCTCAGAGACAACACTCGAAAACATCCCGACGTTCGTTGTTCTCGAGATAACCGGCAATTACTGGTTCTGGCCGACATGGGCTGCGACACCGGAATGGGTGCTGGGTAATTACCCCAATGGCCAGACGACGATCCCGATCATCGAAGAGTTCATTTGGCCGGAATTCTCACCACCCGCCTCGAATATTCACTTCTATGCGGCGATCCTCGATGTTGAAATGACTCAAATCATCGGAGAGATGGATCTGTTCACATTCGGATGGCAATAAGCGGTACGACACGAAGGGCGGTCATCTGACCGCCCTTTTTTTTTCGGATTTTGCTATTTATACCTGCGCAGGAAACGGAAGAGTGCCGCTCCCGAGGTCGCTGAAGCAAACAAACGCTCGTTAATCCCGATAAAATCGGCATTTTCGAATATCAGAGCATCGACCAGATCCCTGCCGATTTCGGGATCAATGAGCCGGTGATCAACTGCGGTAACGATCTCAGCAGCCAACCGACTACGCATATCGGATATCTCGAGAACCCAATCGGATGCAGGCTTTCTCCCGTTGATCCATATGATTTTGGGATATCCACCGACGCCAGCCGTCTGAGCCATGGCCGTGTTGACGCCCCGGAGCATCGTCATCAGAGCATCGCTGCGGTTGATCTCACGCATATGTCGGCGCGCGGAAAGAGGCTGATGATCTGCATAGCGCGAGTAAACCAGGTCACAGGTATCACGTCCGGATCCTTGGGCGATGAAGATTTCCTGAACTTCCTCGCATACCGGCCAGCGCTCGGTCATGTAGAAAATCCGGAAACCGTCGTCGGGATGATATCCAGCTAGAATCTGTGAGTTCCCGAAGATCCCTTTGACCTCTTCAGGCGCTCCCTCGAAGGTCATGTATTTGAGTGCATTCCGGATGAGATCCTTATCCGAAATCGTGATTTCCACACCGTCAGCGTCGGTATATGCTCCGGTGATGACCGCACGCGAATCGAATCCGAATCTGGCGCGCAGAAAGTCATCAATGTGCGCCTTTTTAATGTGTGTGATCTCCTCAAATGCGATGCGTGCAAGGGTATCGAGCGTTACGATGGACGGAACCGATCCGGCGTCCTGTGTTCCGAGAACTCGCCGAGTGATCGCTCGCCGTATTTCCGACAACCACTCATCCCCGATGCTGGATGTCCCGGTCTGCCCCATGAAAGCGACCACTTGTCTCTCGGAACGGACTTCATCCGCGACAACCGATCGAATTTTCTCAGGGGTATAGAATATCATCCACTCCGGATTCCAGTATCGCGCTTCATCACAGACCATCAACCCTTCATGCTGATTCAATCTCATTGCATTGATGGATGTCATGACAGTTCTCCGGCGAATAAATGTGCTTTATTCGTTTCTTTTGCCAGGTTCGCGATGATACGAGTTTCTTCAAGTTTATAGTTTCTGAGAGTAAAGTGGAGTCTAACAGGATCGGTTGTTTGACGAAAGAAGTCCATTTCGACCAGTTCCTGCGATTCTTCTCTCATGATGAGGCGCTCCAGCAGATTGCATGCTACCATCCGTTCGAGCAGTCCTTCACGGGTAGCTCGGACAATTTCCGTCGCAAGTCTGGCCTGATGATCGAACACCTCGCGATACGGTTTGCGCGTATCGCAGGTCCGATCTAAAACTACGATATTGTAGTTTCCGCCGACTTCTCGGAAATGATCACCAGCAATGATTGCACTGTCGATCAGTTCAAACAGACCTTGTCCGACCTCATACCCGGCCTGTCTCATTTGCATATTACGGGATTTCATACTAGCCCCGAGGACGATCCCGCTCGCATACTTGCCGCTCCCGATCGCCTCGAATCCCTCATGGATGTATCCCATGATGGCGTTCTCTGCAGACAGGTGATATCCGGTTATCCCGTCCTGGTCGTATCCGAAAACGACTGCCTTTGCTTCGAACACCGCTTTGAGCAGTGTGTCTTTCTGCGACTGATCGGCAAGTTTCCTGGCTGCCTCGCGAACAACTTCCGTTTTTATGTTGATTTTCGATCCGTTCTCGATGTAGAAACCCTGATTCAGATCATCCGTATCGAAGCCGAAGAAGAACTTCATTTTTTGATCGATTCTCAGGCGGATCACCGCGATGAATGCATCGAATGTCAATCTCGCCAGATCTTTCACGCGCAATGTTGTATCGGCTTCCCCTCGATTCAGAATCTCAGGCAAATGCCTCTGCGTTCTGACAAGAGTCTCTTTGTGCAAGGCGGGATATCCGACGCTCCCGTAAACCGCCTGAACACCTGTATTTTCGGATTGTTCCGGTGTCAGAAGAGGGTGGAGATTGTCTCCATGCATTCGTTTTCTGAAGTGAACATTCCAATATTCCTCATCAGAGATGATCGCGCCACGGTTCGAATCGAATCTCAAGAAATTCACCAGAGCCATAATCAGACTCCTTTCCTTCCCCTTTATATCTTTTCCTTTATCTTACCCAGCCATCTATCCCGTTCTTTGTAAAAATCACCCTTCAAAGACTCCGGAAGCGGTTCGCCAGGGGATGATTTCAAGTTGATTGGATTTATGAATTTTCCATTATACATAACTCGGAAATCGAGATGGGGCCCGGTAGCAATCCCCGTGGCACCAACATATCCGATAATCTGGCCCTGTTGGACCTTCGAACCTTTTCGGATGCCGACTCCATATCGCGAGAGGTGATTGTACATGGAAACATAGTCCTCGCCATGCTTGACTTTAACGCAATTTCCGTATCCTCCAAGACTCGCGGCCCAAATCACGACACCATCCCCGATCGAACACACCGGGGTTCCCGTCGGAGCTGCGTAATCGATACCATAATGGGGTCTGAAGGTGTTGAAAACCGGATGGAGTCTCCGGTTGGTAAAGCCGGAACTGATGTATCGGAAGCGCAATGGCGATTTCAGAAAACGGTTTCGTATCAGATTGCCGTCCGCGTCGTAATAATCGATCTTCCCCGGCTCGATCTCGAATCGAAACGCATAATGCTCTTTGCCCGCGTTTTTAAATCGAGCGGCAAAGATCTGGCCAGTATCAGTTTCTCCATCCGGAAACTCCCTGACACTGTAACAGACATTGTATGAATCTCCGACAACAACATCCGAGGAGAAATCGATTTTGCATCCGAACAAATCCGCCATATCGAGAATCAAGGTCACGGGCAGCTTGGCGGAAATGGCTGAATTCCAGAGAGAATCCCGAATGACGGATCCGGAGTATTCAATTCGTGAAATTGGTTCGATCGTGACGAGTTCAGCTACCGGTTCACCCTGCTCGACATTGATCAAAAGCTCTTTTTCCTTTGAAATCTTGACTCGAAGAGACTGAAGCGTTCTGTCTGAGCGATCGAGATCGAGCCAGAATCTCGTACCAACTCCGATGCGGTTCAAACTGATGAGTTTCTTTGCTTCGTTGGCGATTTTATGAATTTCTTCACGATTCGGAATATGCCGCGCAAGGGCTTGAATGATGGTATCTCCGGAACGGAAAACATCGCTGATGGTCTGAACAGAGTCCTGTGATCGGATCAAATCATGAATAACAGCTCGGGTCCGGGTATCCCGAATCGGTACATTCCAGATCGTTGCAGTGAGTTCGCCGACTGAGACATGAGATGGCCCGCCGGAGAATCCGATCATGACCGAAACTAAAATGATATGCAGTGCGATTTGCTCAATTCGTTGACGCATACCCGATCTCTGACAACAATTCCATTATCACGGATCTGGAACACTTGACGTATTCCCTCGGAACATACACGGAGAGAAGTGAACGTGAAGGTTGCGCATCCTGAATGTACGAGGCAAAGGCGCGATCGAGTTCGGCGAATCGATAGGTCCGGTGCTCCCTGTCAATGAACTGGATGTCGAGCTCCTGGAAGCGTTGTTCAGACATCAACGTTGCCATCGACACGAGATCGACAATCACGTATCCCTTTGGAATGCCCGCCTTGCACTCGATATTCTCTTCCAGATGTTGCGCGAATTGACGCGAGTCCGCGAATTTACGATATAGATGGAGCAGTGAATCCCGTTGATCGATCGTCATCGCTCCTGCTTCGATATGATAGACACGCTTGAATAAATCCTGGCGGAACTTCAGTCTCCAGGCCATATCCCTCACATAATCACTTCGGGAATCATTCAGAAATGCCGATAGAATCTCGTCGTCGGTCATGCTCCAAAATTCAGGAAACTCTTTCAGTTCCAAAATGCTTTTCCGAGCAAGCCTCAGAAGCATCATATCGGTTATTCGTGTCGTCTTGTGCAGATACACAGCAGAATACATCTCAACACGAGCGTTCAAAAAGTCGCGAACCGCCTGTAATCCCTTGACTTTGAAATATAATCTCCCTTTGTCAATCACCATGGTTTCAATCAATCGATCGATATCGATATGACCGAAGCTGACTCCGGTAAAAAAGAAATCCCTCTTGAGGTAATCCAGAGTATCGGCATCAACCTCGCCGAATATGATCTGTTGAATGAACTGGGAACCCGGATATGTGCTCGTGATCAAGGCAGCAACATCCGCAGGCTCGACTCCATGATCCCGGAGAATCTGTGGGATCAGGCCCGCGCCTCTGATCGGAAATCGGTTTTTTCCCGTCAGGATATCGATCGTCAGATCCATGTGTGTCCGACCGGTAATCTCATGAAGCAAAGGCTCCAATGTATGAGACCACGGGGTATGACACACATCATGCAGAAGACCGGCAGCTGTCAATAAATTGAGAGTCGTTCCCTCCGAATCCTCGATTCCCGGCACCTGATCCGCACTGTTCAGAACATGTGACCCGATACGCCCAGCAAGATACGAGACGCCGAGGGCATGAGAAAACCGCATTGAATGGGCGCATGGGTAGACCTGGAATGTCATACCCAGTTGATGAATCGCATTGAGGCGTTGGATTTCCACCGTGTGAAGAAGATCATTCTGGATCGGATTGAGATGAATGATCCCGTGAACAGGATCTGTAATCACCATGTCTGCTTTTCTGTTCTCAGTCACGGCACCCCTCTCCGGCTTGAGCGCAGGAGCGCATTTAATATTCCATATTAGTTCACGCTTCTTTCAGTTATCAAATTTTTTTTGCTTTCATAGTCGGGTGTTAGCATAATCCTCCAGAGGTATGATCCCATGACAGCCAATCGCTTCGTTCTGTTTATCATCACACTCGTCGCAGTACTTTATGTCACAATGTCGCAACGGGGTATCGGGTACATAGACAGCGGGGAACTGGCCGCGTGCTGTGTGGTGTCCGGTATCCCCCATCCGACAGGCTATCCCACCTTCAGCACTCTCGGACGCCTAGTATCATTTCTACCAATGTCATCACGCATGATCGATCGCCTTCACATTCTCAATGCTCTCCTCTCCGCCCTTTCCGTTGGTATTCTTCTCCTGGTAACTCGTGATGGATATCTAAAAAATGACTGTTCAAGCCGCATAGGACCTGACCGGCAGATTCCTTTTTTGGCGACATCGTCAGCTCTGCTTCTCTTCAACGGTTCGATTCTCGAGAACGCTCTCGAGTTTGAGGTGCATGGGCTCCAACTGCTTCTGATTTCGTGCGTCCTGCTGAATCTGATCCGTTTTCAACTCGCGAATTCGGACGGTGAACGCTTTCGCTGGTTCTGCGGATCACTCTTCTGCCTCGGATTCTGCCTGACCAACCATGCTTCGAGTCTGACGCTGTTGCCGGCCATTGTCGTGTTCTACGCCATCAGTCTCATGAGGAATCCGTTTCTAAACATCGTACGCTCCTCAGCTGCATTGTGTTTCTTCGGATTGGCAATCTCGGTGTATCTCTATCTTCCACTACGTTCCAGCCAACCCGTGCCGCTCGATTGGGGCGATCCCGTCACCTTCGAGTCATTTTTCAGGCACATCACAGGCTGGCAATTCCGGGTCTGGTTTTTCGGCAATCCGGAAGCATTCTACGGGAATCTGCTCGGATTTTTCTCTGCACTGCCTCACTCGACACTCCTTATGTGCTTTCTGGCTCCTTTTGGACTGTTACACTTGTGTCGTTCAAACTTGTCTTGGGCTCTTTTTCTGCTCACGCTCGCTGTTTCCAATTCGCTGTATGTTTCAGGATATGAAATTCACGATCTTCGTCCTTATTATCTGCTGACCGAAATCGCCATTCTGCTCATGTCTGCCCATTTTCTCGGTGTTATCATCTCCAAATCACCATCTTCTCTCATCAGTCAACTGATCGCTGCCTTCTTCATTACTCTGATCGTTGTCCAGATCCTCGTTTTCAATGCCCCCCTTTCGCGCAGAGCGTGCGATGTTCCCGAGCGGTACACACGGATGATCATTGATTCGCTGCCGACCGATTCAATGATCATGAGCAGGCAGTGGGATTTTTTCTGTTCTCCCCTTTTGTATCTCCAGACGGTTGAAGCATATCGGACCGACGTCATCATGATTGAGCGGGAATTGATGAGGCGTTCCTGGTATTTTGCACAGATCGATCGGCAGTATGGGAACATCATCAAGCGGAATCGAAGCGCAATTGATTCATTTTTAGAGTTTCTGAGACCTTTTGAGCATCAGGAGACATTCGAACCGCGAAAGATTCAAACCGCATACGTCAGTTTAATCCGGTCTTTGATCGACACGCATGAAGGCCCATGTTTCATCACTCCGGAGGTGCTGGATGAAGCCGAGGCCTTTCAGGGATACACGCCTCATCCCTTCGGCTTGGTTCTCCAGATTACTGGTTCTGGACTCGAGCAACCCGACCCAGATCGTTTTGTTTTGGACATACCGGATCGATACCGAGGTGATCGTCTGACAAAATCGATGATTCGCATGATGAATGACACATATCGGCGGAATGCCATGTACTTCAAAAAAATCGGGCGGTCGGAACTGGCGAACAGGTGGGGATTGCTAGCAGAATCGATTGACCGTTGAGACGACCCGATCAATTGAATCGGCATCCGGATCGATGCGTCGACGATCGAAAGGGCCGAGAGCCACGAAATTGACCTGGTTCAGCGTCAGATTTCGCGTCAGGAACGATCGGAAATCGTCGTAAGAGACAGCTGTGATCAGATCCAGAATTTCGTCGGTCCTGAACCGCTTGCCATGATTGATCTCCTGTCTGACAAGAGCTGCCATGCGTCTGGATGACCCCTCATCGCTCATCGCCACATTACCCTTCAAGCATAGTTTCGCCTGCTGAAAGTCCTGCATCGGCACGTCGCCGCCCGCCAACTGAACCAGGCAATTTCGTGTGAGATGCATCGCTTTTTGGAACCGAGCCATCGAGGTCGAACCGAAGATCGATAAAATCCCACAGTCTGAAAACGACATCTCGAAAGAGCCGATCTGATAAGCCAGTCCGTGTCGTTCTCGGAGAGTCTGAAATAGAAGAGAACTCATGTTGCCGCCCAGGATTGTATTGGCGATCAGTGCCATGATGTGATCGGGATGCGAAAGCGAGAGCCAGGGCAGCGCAATCTGAAAATAGACCTGTCCGAGTTTTCGTTGAACGAGTTGAGTGCCGGGATGAAAGATAGGCGGAGGATTGGCGGGAAACGATTCAGAGGGAGTCAGATTTCCGAACCGCTGTCGGACGATCTCCTGCGCTACGGTAAAATCGGCGATGTGCCCGGCGATGACAATAATGATGTTTGGAGATGACAGGAAGGATCGGTAGTAATCGATGAGAGTTTCACGATTCAATGCGCGGATCGAGCGTCGGTTCCCGAGAATGTTGTGCGAGATAGGGTGATTGATCCAGAATGATTGCATCGATCGTTCCTGAACCCACTCTTCTGGATCGTCTTCGGCCATCGATAGTTCTTCGAGAACGACACGCCGCTCGCGTTGTATCTCTTTCTCTGGGAAGACCGGGTGGATCAGAATCTGGTCGAGAAGGTCAAGTGCCTGTTCGAGGTTTTCATCGATGCATTTCGCGACCAGACAGACAGATTCCTTCCCGGTTGCGGCATCGAATTGCCCTCCCAGAGCATCCATTGCTTTCGCGAGTTGCCTGGCATCCGTCCGATCGGTCCCCTTGAACAGCATATGTTCCAGAAAATGCGTGATTCCCTGATCCGCCGCCGTTTCATGACGGGATCCCTGACGCACCCAGATACCCGCTGCCACGGTTCGCACTCCCGGGACATTCTCCAGCAGCAGGGTCAGACCATTCGGGAAACGGTGTTTTCTGTAATCCGGATACTCAATAGCAATGCGGTTCATGTCCTCATCCATGTAAAAAAAAACCGGCTGCTCCGCTTCTGGGTGCAGCCGGCAACGAGCTCTCAGTTTGAATCGTTGTGTCGCGGAGGACGTCTGGATTGGTCCCCGTGGCCTTCATCTCGATAACGATCACTCCGGAATGGTCGATCACCGCGAGGTCTATTGTCACGTGGCCGATCACCACGAGGCCGATTGTCACGTGGATGATCGTAACTTCCCCGCCGATCAGAATGCCTCGGACGCTCGGATTGATCGGACAAATCATCCGATCGCGGTTGAGGTGGTTCTTTCGCCTCAACCAATCCTTCGTCGATCAACTCCTTGCGTGTCAGTTTGATCTTGCCCATTCGATCGATCTCACAAACCCGAACCAGCACGCGATCGCCTTCGTTCATCTCATCACGCATCTCGTTGACACGGTAATTCGCGACTCGGGAGATATGGAGTAAGCCTTCTGATCCGGGGATGATCTCGATAAATGCCCCATACGATTCGATCCGCCGGACCGTACCCCAGTAATCCTTGCCAACCGTCGCTTCTTCTGTGATCAACGAAATCCGACTGATAGCATCATTCAGTTTTTTAGCATCACTGCTCGAAATCTTGATCGTACCATCGTCTTCGATGTCTATCTTTGCACCGGTTTCTGCAGTCAACGCCCGGATGACCTTTCCACCGGGTCCGATGACTGCGGCAATCTTCTCCGGATTGATCTTCATGAGGTGAATTCGTGGGGCATGCGGTTTCAACTCCGTACGCGGTGCTCGGATGGTGCTTTCGATAATATCGAGGATATAAATGCGTCCAACGCGAGCCTGCTCGAGTGCTTCCTTGAGAATCCGGATATCGAAACCTGTCAGTTTGATGTCCATCTGGATCGCGGTGATCCCGTCCCGGGTACCAGCCACTTTGAAGTCCATGTCGCCGAGATGATCTTCGAGGCCTGAGATATCGGATAGAATACTATAACGGGATTCATCGGTGACCAGACCCATTGCAATCCCTGCCACAGTCTTGGGAATGGGGACACCCCCGTCAAGCAGACAGAGAGTCGCTCCACAGACAGTCGCCATGGAGGATGACCCGTTGGATTCCAGGATATCGGAGACGATCCGGATGGTGTAGGGGAACACCTCCGGTTGAGGGATCATCGGCGCAATGGCTCGGGCTGCGAGTGCACCATGGCCGACTTCTCGTCTTCCCGGGCCTCTCAAACCGCCGGTTTCTCCAACTGAAAATGCAGGAAAGTTGTAATGCAGCATGAAGGATTTATAGGATTCCCCCTCGAGATCGTCAATTCGCTGCTCGTCTTGCGTGGTTCCAAGTGTCAGTGTCACGAGTGCCTGGGTCTGGCCTCGAGTGAACACAGCCGAGCCATGCACGCATGGCAGCACGTCAATGTCGCACGTGATTGGCCGGATTTCGTCCAGCTTTCGTCCGTCATTCCTCCGTCGTTCCGATAGAATTAGAGATCGCGCTACATCTCGTTCAATCGACGAAAACTGCTTCTCGAAAGCGATTTTCAGCGTCAGATTCGTCATATCGAAATGTGCGGAATACTCCGTTCGCAACTGATCGAGCGCTGAGTAAACAGCGGCTTTTCCGGGTTGTTGAATCGCTTCCAGAATGCGAGGCGGCAGCGATTCGAAAATGGCATTCGCGTTACAGGGCTGCCCTTTCGGATCTTTCCAGTCAACCTCAGTCTTTTTAAACACTCGCTTGGGCTTTCCGGTATCGGAAGCGATCCGTCGCTGAATCGCATTCAGTGCCTGTGCTTCACGAAACGCAAATTCAAGCGCGTCAGCGATAACCGATTCGGGAATCTCCTTCCCGCCACCCTCGACCATCACGATCGACGATTCTGAGCACACCACCAGCAGATTGAGATCACTGTTTTCGAGTTCCTGGAATGTTGGATTGAGGACGAAGTCGCCCGCAATTCTAGCCACACGAACAGGTGTGACCGGACCGAGGAACGGGAGTTCGCTCTGGAGCAGAGCTGCTGATGTTCCCATCAGAGCCAGAATCTCAGGTTCGTGCTGCTGATCGTGCGACAGAACAAAACACACTACCTGTGTGGGGCAATTGTATTCCGGCGCAAACAGTGGACGAATCGGGCGATCAATCATCCTTGAGGTCAAGGTCTCTTTTTCACTCGGACGCCCCTCACGCTTGAAATACCCACCCGGGATTTTCCCGGCTGCATAAGTTCGCTCACGATAATCCACGGTCAGAGGGAAAAAATCAGTTTGACCAGCTGATTTGCCATCGTATGCGACCGTACAAATGACGACCGTCCCCCCACAACTCACCACGACCGATCCGGCAGCCTGCCGAGCCCAATGCCCCGTTGCGATAGTGATCTTCTTTCCGCCGAACTCAACATCAGTTCGGTATGCCATACTTTCAATTCCTTTCGCGAGATTCGATTACTTGCGGATTCCGAGTTCCTTGATGATTTCCTGGTATTTCGAAACATCCTTGCGCTTGAGATAATCAAGAAGCCGTCGGCGTTTGCTGACTAGTCGGAGCAACCCCAGGCGGGAATGATGATCGTGCGGATGATCCTTGAAATGCTCGGTCAATTCGACAATCCGCTGCGTGAGGAGAGCGATCTGGACAAACGGGGAACCCGTATCCTTCTCGTGAATTCTGTGCTTCGAGATAATTTCCTGTTTACGTTCGTGATCCTGAGCCATTGAAAGATAACCTCCATTTGAATGTTTTCATCCACCCCCGAAAGTTGACATTTGAACCATCAGGAGTTGTTCGCTATCTGCTTATATCAATTACGCGAACCGTTTTCAAAACGAAATTCCCACTATTTTGCTCACTCCCCTCCAACTCCACACGACAGATGCTGATCAGAACACCGTTTTCTGACACCACAGCCACTTCTTGCCCATCGAATCTGCAGACTTTCGATTTTTCGAGCAGATCGTCTGCTATCAGACGACAGCCGTTGCGTGCCTTCGATTCAGAAGCCGGACGAATGATCAGGGTCCTGAGCGCGAACACGGCGGTCGTCGGATCCAGGAGTCGTCTTCTGATTGTCGCCGCATCGAACTCCCTGATATCCGGGCGGATTGCATCCTCCACATGATACGTACCAACGCTCATCCGGCGAAGACTCGTCAATACAGCACCGCAACCCAGACGCACACCGATGTCGTAACCGAGCTGACGGATGTATGTGCCAGACGAGCAATCGATCTCACACAGAATGTCCGGATGGCGATACTCGATCATCTGAATTCGATCGATCCTGACGTCTTTGGTCGGCAACACGACAGGCTCAGCATGCCGCGCGAGTTTGTACAATCGGCGGCCATTGATTTTCCTGGCCGAGTAAAGCGGCGTTTTCTGACTGATCTGTCCCTTGAAATGCTCCAGAACACTTTTCAGAAGCTTCTCATGAAACGGCGGGAATGCCATCGATTCCCAGATCATACGCCCGGTGTCGTCGCAGGTGTCGGTGCAGCGTCCGAGATGGATAACGGTCTGGTAGCTCTTTACTCCGAGATGGATGTATGAAACGAGTTTTGTGGCACGGCCGAAGCAGACGGGAAGCAGGCCGGAAGCGAAGGGATCGAGCGTGCCGGCATGTCCGATCGACTTGACTCCTGTTTTGCGAATGCAGAGATCAACGATAGCCCGCGATGTCATGCCAACCGGTTTATCGATCAGTAAAATCCCATTCACTCGGAATCGTCACCACCCTCGTCGGCTGCCTCCCGATTCAATGCCTCGATCTCCTCCACCAACCTTACGCCGCGTTCGACCGAGTCATCATAGATGAAGTGAATCTCGGGCGTGTATTTCAATCTCAATCGATGGCCGATCTCGGTCCGATAAAGTCTTGAGTTTTCGATGAGTTCCTTCAGCAGAACTTCGCGTTCGGCTTCCGGGTTGATCATGGAGACATAGACATAGGCGATCTTCAGATCTCTGCTGATTTTTGCGCCCGTAATCGTCGTGAGCATGAAGCGGTTATCGGGCGACTCATTGTGGAGAATGATCGAAATTTCACGAGCGATCAGATCTGAAACGCGTTCCTGTCGGTGCTTTTTCACATTGGCCTCTTTTACATGATCTCGATCGTGTAATCGATCAACGATACATCTGGATCCATCCGAAATCGATCGATAAGAGTCGAGAGTGTATGCTGGATGCGCGCCTGTTCATTCCCGACGCATGCGAAACCGAGTTCTGCACGCTGCCAGATATCCAACGATCCGACTTCAGCAGCGGAGACATTGTACGAACCTCGAATTCGTTCCTTGATCGATTTAATGATTCTTCTTTTATCTTTAAGGGATCGAGCGCCAAGAACATGGAGATCGACCCAACAGACGCCGACAATCATGAGCGGAATTACTTGACTTCCTCCATGGTGAATGCTTCGAAGACATCGCCGATCTTGACATCATGATATCCGTCCAAACCGATGCCACATTCAAACCCATGGGTGACTTCCTTGACGTCGTCCTTGAAGCGACGGAGGGTCGCGAGTTTTCCCTCCCAGACGACGATTCCTTCGCGGATGAGACGAATCGAGGATGCACGAGTGATTCGGCCGGTCGTGACCTGGCAGCCGGCCACCGTCCCGATCTTCGGGACATTGAACGTTGCCCTGACTTCAGCCTGCCCCTGGACAACCTCCTGGATGACCGGGTCGAGCATACCTTTGAGAGCAGCTTTCACTTCCTCAATCATCTCATAAATGATGCGATACGTCCGAATCTCAACCTTCTCGCGCTCCGCCAATGCGCGAGTCGAGGCGACGGGTCGGACATTGAACCCGAGAATGACACCATTCGATGCGGATGCGAGCATGACATCATTGTCTGTGATCGCTCCAATTCCGGAATGAATGATCTTGATTTGAACTTCTCCGGAACTGAGCTTGGAGAGGGAATCTTCGATGGCCTCGGCCGATCCCTGAGCATCCGCCTTGAGAACAACCTTGAGTTCCTTGACGTTTCCGGTCTGGATCTGGCTGAAGAGATCGTCGAATGTGATCTTATTGGTCCGAACGAGAGACTTCTCGTGAAATTCCTTCTGACGGGATGTGGCGGTTTCCTTGGCAACCTTTTCGTTTTCGGCGACCTTGAAAAGATCACCTGCTTTGGGGACACCGGACAATCCGAGAATTTCAACTGGGGTTGATGGTCCGGCAGTCGTGATGGATTTCCCGGTCCAATCGAGCATGTTCCGGATACGTCCCCAATGAAGTCCGGTCACAACCGGATCACCGCACTTGAGCACACCTTTCTTGACCATGACGGTCGCGACAGGGCCTTTGCCCACATCAAGTTTGGACTCGATGACCACGCCTTCGGCGAGGCAATCATAGTCGGCCTTGAGATCCATGACTTCGGCTTGCAGGAGCACCAGTTCGAGCAGTTCTTTGATTCCTTCTTTTTTCTTCGCGGAGATGGCAACCATCTGAGTCTGCCCACCCCATTCTTCAGGAACCAGGTTTTGTGCGACCAATTCGTTTTTAACTCGGTCGACATCCGCATTGTTTTTATCGATCTTGTTGATAGCGACAATGATCGGCACACCGGCATCGCGCGAATGATTGATCGCCTCGATCGTCTGAGGCATAACGCCGTCATCTGCGGCGACAATGAGAACAACGATGTCCGTGACATGCGCTCCCCTGGCACGGAGTTTCGTGAATGCCTCGTGGCCCGGGGTATCGAGAAACACGATGCGGCCTTCCGGAAGATTGACCCAGGAGGCGCCGATGTGTTGAGTAATTCCCCCCGCTTCACGATCCGCCACGTGAGTCGCTCGTATTGCGTCAAGAAGCGTCGTTTTCCCGTGATCGACATGCCCCATCACGGTAACGACAGGAGGGCGAACCTGAAGGGTTGATGGATCGACATATTCCTCTACCGGAGCTTTTTCTTCGACAGAAATCAGTTTGTATCCCAATTTTTCGGCCAGTTTTTCAGCAATTTCAGTTTCAAGGATTGCTGACAACGGCAGCATCTTACCCATCTTGATCAATTCGGCGACGATTTTCGCACCGGGTATCCCAAGCAGATCGGCGAATGCCTTAACCGTGAGTTGGCCGTCGAGGAGAATTTCGTTACCGACGACTTCCGATCGGGATCCTTTTTCGGAGGATTCCTGTACCTTCGGGCTGTTTTTCTTCGGAGCAATCGCACGACGGACTTTCTGGGCGGTGGCATCATCGAGTTCCGCATTCTTGCCATGATCGCCGACATTCAGTTTTTTAAGCTCACTGGCGATCGCGTCCGTCGTTACGCCAAGTTCCTTGGCAAGTTCCTTGATGGTCATATCGTAATCCCTTCCTCCCCGAATTCCTCTCGAGAGCTACTATTCGATATCGCGTCTGACATCGTCCGACTCCGATGAACTCCCTGGTTCCTCGTTTCCATCAGTGACGGATGGTAGTTCTTTCTGCTCCGGTTCCATATTTTCGGCGGCGAATGCAAGGATCGTAGGCACCGTTTCCCGATTGATTCCCGGTATTCCGGCAATCCAGGCACTATCGCCTGCTGCGAGCTGTCTATATGATAAATAACGTTCGGTCAAGAACCGAGCCGTAGCCTCGGACAATCCCGGTATCATCTTATACTTCTCAACAGCTTCTTCGATTTTCCGTTTGCGGATTTCCCGGTCTTTCTCTACCTCGGTTTCACTCTTGATTTCGATTTTCCATCCTGTCAGTTTCGCGGCGAGACGGACATTCTGACCTTTTTTCCCGATCGCGAGAGAGAGCTGATCATCAGAGACGGTCACGCGGGCCGAATGGCTGAGGGGATCCAATTCCACTCGATTGACCTGCGCCGGCGACAATGCGTTCGAGATAAAGATGACGGGATCTTCCGTCCATGCGATGATGTCGATGTTTTCGCCTCTCAATTCCCGTACGACCGCCTGGACCCGAGCACCTTTGATACCGACACAAGCCCCTACCGGGTCGACATTGTGATCATGTGACAACACACAGATTTTCGATCGGCCGCCAGGCTCTCGAACACATCCCTTGATCTCGACGATCCGTTCGTAAATCTCAGGGACTTCCATCTCAAACAGCTTGTTGATGAAGATGGAATCCGCTCTGGACAGAATCAACTGAGCTCCCTGGGGATTCTTTTTAACTTCCTTTAGGAGGGCGCGGATACGATCACCTCGATGAAACCGGTCGCGCGGCGATTGCTCCGTTCGTGGAAGCAACGCCTCACCTTTTCCCAGGTCAACAAAGATGTTGCCGCGTTCCATGCGGAGGACAATGCCGTTGACGAGATCGCTGGTGCGATCCTTGAAGTGATTATGAATGTTATCGCGTTCGGCTTCCCGGACCTTCTGGAGAATGACCTGTTTGGCGGTCTGGGCTGCGATGCGTCCGAGTTCATCGAAATCACGACGGATCTCGATCTCCTCGCCGGATTCGACATCATCGAAAATATCTCGCGCTTTTACGAGCGAAATTTCGAGATCCGGATCCTTGACGTCTTCGACCACCGTTTTCAGGGTGTACAGCTCGATCTTTCCGGTTTCACGATTAAAATGCGCCTCGAGATTTTCTGAGCTTTTGAGGTGTTTCTTGGCGGCTTGCACAACGGATATCTCAATCGCTTCAATCAATACCTCACGATCGATGCCCCGATCTTTACCCAGTTGATCCAAGATTTGCAAAATGTCACTACCCGGCTTGTTCATTCCTCTTTCCCATCCCTGTTACAGATTTGTGATCAATCGTCCAGATGCGCACGCGCAATCGAACTCAGCGGAATCGTCATTTCACCTGCTTCCGTCTGAGCCAGCACCAGCGAATCCGATACCGACGTTAACATGCCAATCCAGACTTTGCGGCCATTGAGAGCGTCTCCGAGTGATAATCGGATGCGATGACCGATAAATCGCGGCAGATCTTTTGGAACACGGAGGATCCGTTTAAAGCCCGGAGACGAAACCTCGAGATTGTAAGAACCCATGATCGGGTCCTCGAGATCCAGGCGTTGCGCGACATGCCTGCTGGCGGTTTGACAATCATCAATAGAAACGGCGCGATCCAGCCTATCGATCGTAATCCGCAGCTGGCTCCTGCGCTTGTGTGGAACATACTGGAGTTCCAGCAATTCGAGATTCAGTTCTTCTAGAGCTGGCTCGACAATCGCTTTCAACTTCTGAATCTGTGTCTCTCGGTTCACGCGTTCCTTCTGCCTAATCCAATTGAAAAAAAAGAGTGGATCGAGTCATCCACTGCTTCGGAAATCTATATCCGCCAATTTTCTATCATAATCAAACATGTAAATCAACGGTCGGATCGAGGCAGATCCTGAGAGTGAATCAGCACTCGTGCCTTGACAACGGATTGAACATGTAATATCAGCTTTGCGTTCGATCGACGGCGGATGCCGTCCGAGCATACGAATCAGGAGGAAGCCATGCCAATATACGAATATCTCTGCTCTGAATGCGCGCATCGGTTCGAGAAAAAGCAGAGTTTCTCGGCGTCAACTCTCGACGAGTGTCCGGTTTGTCAAAAGCCAGCACACCGCGTGATCTCAAGAACTTCCTTCATTCTCAAAGGATCCGGATGGTATGCCACGGATCACCCGTCGCGCGACCGAGGTCGTTCATCGGCACAGTCGCATCATTCCGAGTCCAGCGGATCCGACTCGTCGACACCCCCGGTTTCCAACACCGCCAAACCGGAAGGCGGCGATTCGCACAAGGCCGCCTGAGTCTCACGCAGACCCGATTCCAGGATTTCACGAACAAGCCCGAAGCGGATTCCATGTTCACTGACTGTTATCGAATCCACACCGATCCGATTCATCATTTCCAATAATAATCTGATTCCAGAAGGGAGCAATTGGATTCGGCCCGGCTCGATCCCCAATCGTTGCTGAAGACCGGAATCGATCGCCCGCGACACCCGATCCCGAACCATTTCGATGTCTCTCCGGCAGATCATCATTCCGTGGACGCATCCATGCGCCCACTGTTCAATCCCAGCCGCGATGAAGGCGACCGATGTTGCGGTTCCTCCAAGACAGACCATGCGGGAGATCGAAATCGAGGTAAATCTTAAGTCACATTCAACGCTCAATGCGGGGAACTCGAGATCCTGGGGGATCGCTTCATGGATGGCAGCCCCAACGGGTAAACTCACGACACGCAGATCACCCTCGCGATCATAAAACACCAGTTCTGTGCTGCCGCCGCCAAGATCCATCAGTAGAGCTTGCTGATCCAGGAGATCGCGCGATCCTAGCCATGCAAGTCGTCCTTCGCGATCCGCAGTGATCACCTCAACCGGGAATCCGCCAATTCGCTCCACTTCCCGGATAAAGTAATCCGCATTGCGTGCACGCCGTAAAGCCTGAGTACCAATGCATCGAACCACACAGTTTGTGCGATCAGTGATGTGATCGATAAGAGAACCGATCGCATTGAAACTTTGATTCATGCTTTCGTCGCTCAGAAACGAATCAGCCGTCAATCCAGACATCAGGCGGGTGATGATCCCCTGATCACACTCAATCTCCAACGGTTGCCCAGGATGATGCCGAGCGATGAGGATTCGTATGGATGCCGAGCCGATGTCGAGTATCGCGGCGCGACGAAATGAGGGCGGAAGGCTTGCAAGCATAAATGGATTATCCATCGGATTTAATCTGACGTCAAAGCGTTTCAAGCCGTTTCAATTTCGACACACCTGTCTCAGAGATGCAACAAACAATGGATGTGAATTCGGATTCGATGTGATCTATCCTATTGATATATTTATATTTTGACCATTCGAAGTTTATGGCATGAAAATTGCTGAAACGGTCTGTGTCTTATTTAGGAGGCAACTTCAGACGATGACGACTTCGATGCAGCAAACTATTCGATCCGAGATCCGATTTAGTGGAATCGGGCTTCATTCAGGCCAGAATGTTCATCTCACCATCCAACCTGCTCCGGTTGATCATGGCATCGTTTTTCACGTGATTCAAGACGGTCGTTGCAGAGCGATGATTCCCGCAGTCGCGGCGAATACAGGCGCGTTGGCCTATAATACTTCTCTGCAGCACAACGGGATTCAGATTCAGACTGTCGAGCATCTTCTGAGCGCCTTACATGGATATGGCGTCGATAATGCGGTCATCGCGATTGACAACACTGAGATTCCGATTCTCGACGGGAGCGCAACAGCCATTGTGTATCTTCTTGCCGAAGCAGGTCTCGAGGTTCAGACATCGACCAGGCATCGTCATCGTCTGATGAAAAGCGTCAGGGTTGGTGACCCATCCGCCTGGATCGAAGCATCACCTGCTTCCGGGAATACCCTGATCGTCGATTACTCTATCGATTTCCCGCATCCGGCCATCGGCGCTATGCGGATGGAGTATCGGCATGATGGGCTGAATTATGTCCATGCACTCGCGCCTGCCCGGACTTTCGGTTTTCTGCGAGAAGTCGAGTATCTGCAAAGACAGGGTCTCATCCGCGGCGCAACACTCGATAATGCCATCGTGCTTGATGACACTCGGATTATCTCCGGTGACCTACGCTTCCAGAATGAATTCGTACGACATAAAATTCTCGATTTTATCGGCGATGTTTCCTTGCTGGGCTTCCACCTGATCGCTCATGTTCGAGCACACAAAGCCGGCCATAAACTCCATGCGCAGTTGGTCCAGTCCCTACTGGCCAGTCCGGAATGTTTCGTTCCGGCGCAGGATGATGAAACAGCGTCCGAGGTTGTTTACCTCCCATTCGGGCAGGAAGCTCTGGTCGGCTGATCGATCTTCCGGTATTCTATCTCCATGTTAACCGTAATGCTGATCATCTTTGTGTGTTCAGTTCCGACATGGGTTCAGGCAGAATCTCCAATCTCAGAAATCGTTATAATTGACGATCAGGACCCGGGTTGTAGGGTCGATGGTCCCTCATGGATGAAAAGTCCCTATGGGAATCCTTACGCTGGATGGAAGCATCACAGTCGAACCGGAATCGGGAATGGGCTGATCACCTGGAAGTTTCTGCTTCCCGATGGACACTATCGGATCGAAGCCTTCATCAACACGGGCGATTACACCGAAAGGGCTTGTTATTCGATTCGGCATGCGGACGGCGAAACGAATGTCATCCGATCACAGAATCATCTCGATTCCGGCTGGTTGATCAATCTGGGCGAGTTTCGTTGCGGAGATTCGATTGAGGTCCATTTATCGGACGATGCATCTCATGGCATCGTCATTGCGGACGCCATCCGCTGTATTCGAGTTGACACATCCATGCAAACCGCATCGCCTCCAGTGACAGAGAAACATGCCGATGAGATGCGTGGCGTCTGGGTCACTCGATGGAATTTCAAATCTCCTCAGGATGTTGCCCGGATCATGACTCAGGTTGCGCAGGCGCATTTCAATACGGTTTTTTTCCAGGTGCGCGGGCGAGCTGATGCCTTTTATCGATCCCGGCTTGAACCCTGGGCGGAAGAACTCACCGGCACGCTTGGTCATGATCCGGGGTGGGATCCACTCGAAGTTGCGGTCCTGGAAGCGCATCGAAGAGGTTTGGAGATACACGCCTGGATCAACACACTGACATGCTGGAGCGGATTGGTGCCGCCTCCCAGAACTTCACCGAGACACTTGTTCCTGGCCCACCCGGAATGGTTACAGACGGATCGCTCGGGAAAAGCAATGCCGCTGAATGAGCATTATGTATTTCTGTCACCGGGTAATCCGGCATATCGCAAGCATCTGCTCCAAGTATGCACGGATATTGCGACGCGATACGCGATCGATGGAATCCATTTTGATTATATCCGCTTCGCAGGCAGGGACTTTTCAAACGATGCGGTCACGCAGAAACGGTACACCAGGGAGTTATCCTGGATGATGGGGAATTCGGACTGGTTGCGATTGAGTCTCAACGAACTGGTTAAATCCATGTATGAATCGTTGATCCGGACACGATCGAACCTCAAAGTCACAGCCGCTGTATGGGGTATCTATCGCGATCTGTGGCAGTGGAACAGTTCATCCGGGTTTGACACTTATTATCAGGATTCGCGAACCTGGCTGGAAAATGGCTGGATCGATGCGATCTGTCCCATGATCTACTGGCCGATCGATAACTCGAAACCGCCATACTTCGAGCAACTTGCGAATGACTTTGCACAGCATAGGTATGGAAGACATGTCTATGCCGGTATCTCGAGTGACTTCGATCGGTTCTCAAGAATCGAGAACATGATCCGGTTTACCCGGGCGTGCGGGCTGACCGGATCAGTCATTTTTGCTTACACGTTCATTGAGCAGCACCAGTACTGGAATGAGTTCCGTGATGGTCCGTTCAGGGATCCCTGCAGAGCACCCGAGATGCCCTGGAAGACCCCGTTTCCACATCCTTTACCGAATCCTGAATTCCTGCCCGATTCCCCATGAAAACAGTCTCAGCAACGATTTGATCAGCAGGCATTATATTTGCATTCATTGCTGACTGGAGGAATTGATTTGTGTATACTCCACGGTGTATCCTCGCAACATTCCTGACGATCTCGTTCCTGAACATTCCGATAACGGCTCGAACGGACGAGTCTTGCATCATCCGATTACAACGATCGGACATTGGACATTTCTCGTCCGCGCTGGATATCCCCATTCGAGATCTCGATGTCATTGCGGATCGATCCGATACACAGGAAGTGGACGTGAGACTCAATTCTGACGAACTCGATCGGCTTCAGGATTGCGCGATACTGTATTCGGTGATCGTCACTCCGGAATCATATCGTGATTTACGGATTGACGAACAGTATCTGGATCCCGGAGAAGTCGCCACCCAACTGCTGTCCCTCGAAACATCCTATCCGACCCTGGTCAAACGCTACCGAATCGGGAATTCACTGGAAGCTCGGGACATCTGGGCCGTGAAGATCTCCGATTCAGTTCAATCGGATGAGGATGAACCTTCTGTGTTAGTTACCGGTTTACATCAGGCCAGGGAGATCATGGGAGTCGAGATTGCGGTGGATATGGCCCAGTATCTGGCTTCGAATTACAGCGGAAACCCCACGGTCCGCAACTGGGTCGACAACCTGGAAATCTGGATCGTCCCGCTGGTCAATCCTGATGGCAACAACTACTGCTGGTCTCAGGATCCATTCTGGATTAAAAATCGTCGTGACAATGGAGACGGCACCTTCGGTGTAGATCTCGGTCATAACTATCCGTTCCGCTGGGGCGAATGTTATGGTTCGAGCGATTATCCCGGTTCCAGCGCCTATCGGGGTGCGTCAGCGGCATCCGAACCAGAAACGCAGGCCATCATCAATCTCGTGGAAACCCAGGCCATGAACGGCGGTTTGTCATACAACAGCTTCAATGAACTGGTCCTGATGCCATACGGCTGTTACGGGCAGTATCCGTCGGAAAAGATCGCATTTCGAAATATCGGTAACACTATCGCCTCTGCGATCCAAAGGGAATCCGGTGTTATGGGATATGGATTTGGCACATGGTGGGAGGAGCTGTATCCCAATGACGGTGTCGAAACAGACTGGTTCAGTGCAGCTCACGGAATGATGGCTTTCTCCATCGAGGTCAACACCTCATATCAACCTCCATATTCAGTCCGACAGCCCACAGTACAGCGAAACCGAGCTGGTTGGCAGGCTTTCCTGACTGCCATGCTGACTTCCCCCCAGATCCGGGGACATGTCCGCGATGCCTGCACTCAAGAACCGGTTGCAGCCGTTATCGATGTGATCCAATGTCCTCTGAACCCTGGAGAATCTCCCCGGATATCCGATGAGAATTATGGTCGCTACCAACGATTCCTGGGACCCGGGAATTATACTGTTCTCGCGACAGCGGATGGATATGCATCTGTTGAGCAACGCACAGCTCTGTCCTCGGGGCCAGTCGACATGAATTTCGATCTGATACCCCTCGATGCGTATGGTTTGGTCTACGCAGATCATATCGTCGATGATTATGACGGCGATCATGATTTCAATCTGGATCCCGGAGAAGAGTCGATGCTGGGGATCGCATTGACCGCTCCCGGACTCGACGTTTCGGGAATATCCGCTCATATCTCGACCTCCGATCCCTATATTACAATCGTGGATCCGGATGCGAGTTTCCCAGACCTTTTCTCGGGAATGACCGGATGGGCACAGGGTGATTGTTTTCGGGTACGCGCGGCGGTCAATGCTCCCGAGAATCATGCCGCTGTGATCACAATCGATTTGGACACCAACGAGCAACTCTGCATTTCGAGCATCGCGTTTGAGTTGGTCGTCCAGGGCTATTCGTATCAATGCCCGATCTGGTCCGAATATCTCGATTCGAACCCGCACTGGACAATCTACAATGGAGACACGTACGGCTGGGAGTTTGGAGTTCCGGTGATCGGACCTGCAGAACCCTACTCCGGACAGTATGTCTACGGAACAAATCTCGACGGCAACTATGGCGTAGGCCCGTATCGACTCACTTCTCCGCCGATCGATTGTTCATCGATTCAGGAAACGGAGTTGAAGTATCAGCGATTTCTTCAGAATGAAGAATACTACGATCTGGCTCGAGTCGATCTTTCGACGAACGGCACATCCTGGTACACAATCTGGTCCGGTTATGCTTCGGACTTCGATTGGGTTTCCGAAACGATCGATATCAGTTCACATGCAGATGGTCAGCCTTCCGTTTGGATCCGTTTCAGTCTGATTCCCGACAGCAATTCTTTCTTTCCTGGATTCTACATCGATGACATCATGATTTGCGGTATGACGGAAGGCGTGGCGACACCACCGCCGACTCAAACGCCGATCCCGAGCGGAACAGTGCCGGCCACGCGAACTCCGACACCTTCACCGACATACTCGGGAGCTACTCCCACACCCAATCCGACAATTACATCGACGCCGACTCCAACTGCGTCTCCTCCCTCCCCCACTCCGACTCTCGCGGTCTCACCCACGCCCACCTCGACGACATCATCAGAAAACTTCAATCTGGATCTTTCATTGAATGATTCGGATTACTCTGCGGGTGAGTTGTTCAATCTGGAACTCCAAATATCCAGAACCGGGCATGCGATCACAGCCGATTTGTACATCATACTGGATGTTTACGGGCAGTTTTTCTTCCACGATTCATGGACGCAGACGCCAGAATGCGAAGTCATCGAGGTCTCTGACGGATATTCCTCGCACCGGAGCATTCTAACTTTTATCTGGCCTTCCGGAACCGGTTCGGCTTCGGATCTCGGATTCTGGGCTGGTTGTGTGGTTCACAATACAGCTACGATTTTGGGAGAAATCGATCATGTCACCTTCAGCTACCATTGATATTATCAATTCGGTGTTCAAAACAAGGAGTCAAGTATGAAACGGAATCGAATGCTGATTTCCACTTTAATCTGGATGACTGTCCTGCTGCTAGGGACTTCAATCCAGGCTCTGGACGCGATCGACGATACGCTGAGTTTCACTCCAAAGGATGAAGGTTTTAATCTAGAGATCCTCCGGAACGATCAGGAGGATCAGATCGACATCCGGGTTGAGTTGACCGATCTGAGTATTGGGACGGTCGAAGTCGAGGATCAGGTTTACTCAACTCTCACGATCCCGGAAGCAGGTTCACTGCTGGAAGTCGGAAAACCGATGCTCCCGATGATCGGTC
>CAYYMM010000019.1:0-42946 GCA_964472395.1 uncultured bacterium
TAAATCGGCACTTCTTCCATATCGTACTTCACCGGCGGCACGTCTTCGTATTTTTCTTTCATAAATGGAAGTACAACTTTCAACGAGTTGTTGAAGGCGGCTTTTTTCGAGATTTCGATCTGATCTTTCGTCCCGATGTAAACGCCGCTCAGGCAGAGACCCGCTACGAGCGAAATGATGGTCAGAATGAATACGTTTTTCATGCCTTCACCTTTACCAGGCCGAATTTTTTCACTTCGGTGTATTTGTCGATCAGCGGAACAAGGCTGTTCATGATCAGGATGGCAAACGAAACACCCTCGGGATATCCGCCGAACAATCGAATCAAACCGGTCAAAACTCCGATGCCTGCACCAAAAATCAGCATCCCTCTGCGGGTGATCGGTGAGGTCACCATGTCGGTGGCCATGAAAAAGGCTCCGAGTAACGCACCGCCCGTCAGGGTGTGAAAGATCGGATCCGCGTATTTGGCCTTGTCCAGCATCCAGAATATCCCGGTAAAAATGAACAGGGATCCCAGCATGCTGACCGGAATTTCCCATGAAATGACCCTGCGCATCAGCAGATACAGTCCGCCGATGAGGAGCGCCACCGCGGAAACCTCTCCGAGACTGCCTCCGATGGTGCCTAAAAAGAAATCGAGATGGGAAAAGGTTTTACTGACTGTCGCCAGACCATCGGTTTTGAGCATTCCCAGAGGAGTCGCAGCGGTGATGGCATCTCCCTTGAAAAACGAAGGATTCACCCATCGAGTCATCTGCACGGGAAATGAGATCAACAGAAACACGCGTGCGACCAGTGCCGGGTTGAAGATGTTGTAGCCAAGGCCCCCGAATACCTGTTTCGCGACGATGATCGCGATCAGGCTTCCGATCAGGGTCATCCAGATCGGCGAAGTCGGCGGCAGATTCAATGCAATGAGGATTCCGGTCACGATCGCACTGCCGTCCAGTACGGTTGCCCGGATATTCGTTTTTCCGGCAATTTTCAGGAACAGCGCTTCGAAAGCCACGCAGCCGACAACCGCCGTCACGGTGATCAGAAGACTATGAAGCCCGAAGAAGTAAATGGAAACCAGAACGGCCGGTATCATCGCGATGACGACGTCATACATGACATCCGTCAAGCGCTCGGTCGATCGCACATGCGGTGATGAGGTGATGACGAGCGACTTCATTTTGAACTCCTATTCGCATTCCGGAAAACCGTTT
This sequence comes from uncultured bacterium, assembly GCA_964472395.1. Lineage (GTDB taxonomy): Bacteria > CSSED10-310 > CSSED10-310 > CSSED10-310 > CALFER01 > CALFER01. Next base: position 1,212 of record CAYYMM010000019.1, read on the forward strand.
TCCCGATCCGGATCCAGTGAACCAGTTGCCGATGTGTCGGACAAACGTAGCTGCACGACCCGCATTCGATGCAGTCCATGGAAGACGCGAGTGTATCCGCTGTCCTGAACTGGGCATCCTGTGCAATATTGGTCGGCATCAGGCCCATCGGGCAGGCATCGACACATCGGCCGCAACGGATACAAGGCCCTTCATCCACATAGCAGACTTGAGTCTCGGACAGGACCAGAATCCCTGACGTACCTTTCATGACCGATACATCGAGCTGCCGGATCGCTTTTCCCATCATCGGCCCGCCGTTGATGACCTCGCGAACGCGTTCCGGATCTTTAAACCCACCGGCTGCATTTGCGATGACCTGATCGAATCCGATTCCGACCGGTAGCAAGTAATTGCCTGGTTTGTTCACGAAGCCCGTGATCGTGGTTACGCGGTCAATCAACGGTTTCGAACAATACACCGCTTCATAAACCGCAAAAACCGTTCCCACATTCTGAACCAGAGCGCTGACATCGAACGGCAGTTTTCCAGATGGAACCTGACGTTTCAGAATCGCATGGATGAGCTGTTTCTCGCCGCCCTGCGGATACTTCGTTCTGAGCGAAACGACCTGAATTCCCCGGAATGATGGATCCTGCAGTTTTTCGATGAACAAACGGATCGCATCCGGTTTGTTGGCTTCGATTCCAATATAGACGGTCTCGACACCGAGCACCTTCTGGAGGATCTGAATTCCTTTGAGTATTTCGATCGGCTTCTCAATCATCAACTGGTGATCTGCAGTCAGATACGGCTCACATTCAGCCGAATTGATGATAATCGAATCGATTTTCTTGTCCGGCGGTGGAGATAACTTGACATGCGTCGGGAAGGTTGCACCTCCTTCACCCACCACCCCCGCGGATTTGATCATCCCGAGGAGATCGGTCGGCGAGAGCGTTTCGATGGTCTGGATTTTCGGTTTGTTGAGCGTGTCGAGCTGTTCCCGCGTCCTGTCTTTGTCCACTGTAATCAGAATCGTTTCATCCAGAGTTCCGATCGCTGTCATCCGCTTCTCGATTTTCGCAACCACCCCGGCGACACTCGAATGAACATGCGACGAAATGAACCCATCGGCTTCTCCGATCAACTGCCCGACAACAATCTCATCCTTTGCCTTCACGACCGCTTTTGCGGGCTTTCCAAGGTGTTGGCAGAGATTGATCGCGAGGGTTTCCGGCAATTCCGGGCGTTCGATCATCTTATGCTCGGCCAGAGACTTGTGCTCGGGTGGATGGATCCCGCCGCGTTTAAACGTTAGCAGTTTCATGGACCTTGTTCTCCTTCGCAGCCTCGATTTCCGAGATCGGTTTATTGATCAGGATGCTCTTGGTCGGACATTTTTCCACGCACGCCATGCATTGTGTACATTTATCCGGGATAATCGTCGACAGGAACGGCTGATAGTCGATGGCTTCAAATTGACATGCTTTCACGCACAATTTGCAGCCGATACATCCGACCGAGCAGTATTTCTTCACCGCCGCACCGCTCTCAGGCGATTTGCAGGCGACATAAACCTTTTTATCGTATGGAACGAGAGAGATCAGGTTGCGGGGACATGCCTTGATGCATTTCCCACACGCCGTGCATGCATCTTCGTCGACCACAGCCACGCCGTCTATCATGCGGATCGCATCGAATGGACAAGCCACCATGCATTCGCCGTATCCCAGACAACCGTACGGGCAGACGAGGTCGATCAGATTGGCGATCTGGGCCGCAGAACAACTCGCGATGCCCTGATACTGGCCGGATCGGACGCTGTTACTGCCTCCCTGACACATGACCCGAGCAACTTTACGGACGCTTCCGGAAAAATCCAGCCCAACAATTTTGAATGCCGATGCCATTGCTTTCTGCCCGGCCACCGGGCAGAGCAGATCGGTGTTCTTCGTATTGACAACCGCCTCAGCGAAACTCCGGCATCCGGCATACCCGCAACCTCCGCAGTTCGCACCCGGAAGCAATGCCTCAACATCGTCGATCAATGGGTTTTCCTGCACCGCAAACTTCTTTGAGGCGATCAGGAGTACGATGCCCGAGAGAAAGGCGATCACCCCCATGCACGCACCCGTGATGATGACCAGATTCATAAATATCCTCCAAAGTAAGGCCCCGAATATGATCGAAGGATCAGTGGCCGGAGCCCGCGCTTGTCACAGTCAGAATCCGTCTGACAGACAGGATTCGATTGAGCACGACATTGAACAGAATTCCGATACCCAGACCTGAAAAACTCAACAGGATCGTCCAGAACTGACTGAATCGATTCCCGATCGCTCCCAACACAATCATCAGAATCAGGGGGATGATGTAGATCGAAAACGACAGCAGCACTACATGCCTGGCCTGCATCTCGACCTCGACTTCATCACCGGGATTCAGGTCGATGTCGATATCCGAACGTTTCAATTCCAGCAGGCGTGTCCGTGTAAGATCACAGGAATCTTTGAGGTGACAAGCAGAACAAGTCTGGTCACCCTCATGCTCCGATTCGAGTTGAATTCGGATTCGATCATCCTGATCACGTTCGAGAACTATGCCGTGCATGATGAATCCCCTGAGCCTTCCGACGGCGTGAGATTTTAGCATGAAAAATCTGTTTGGCAAGAGAATGCCGGAGCGTACGACGGATCAGAAGCTGCCGATCGCGAAGCTTCCGTTTGCATCTCGAATCAAATGCGTTATACTGCTGCCGCGTTGCGCATCGCAGGAAACAACGTTCAATTCGGCTGGGCGCCGCTATCCATCGGAGGGAACATGTCGGATCTGACTACATTGTATATGGGTCTCAAACTTCGCAACCCGATTATCGCCGCAAGCTGCAGTCTGACCAACACCGTCGACAATATCCGTAAATGCGAAAAAGCCGGTGCCGGCGCAGTCGTTCTCAAATCTCTCTTCGAAGAACAGATTCAGGCGGAAGGCCGGAACCTCGCCGACGGATCCCACCCCTCCTGGCACCCCGAAGCCTTCGATTATCTCAGTAAAGCCGCGATGGAAATGAGTGAAAGCGAGTATCTGCGGCTGGTCAAAGGCGCACGCGAACACGTTTCCATTCCCATTATCGCAAGCCTGAACTGCATTTCAGCCGAAGGCTGGATGGATTATGCCGAAAAGCTCCAGAATGTCGGTGCTGATGCGCTTGAAATCAATGTTGCGTTGCTCCCGAGCGATCCGAAGCGGTCGGCCGCCGAGATCGAAGATGGTTACTATCGCATTATTGAAAAACTCCGAAAACAGATCCGGATACCGATCGCGCTGAAAATCGGCCCTTATTTCACATCAATGACGCGGATTGCGGCAGAAAGCGTTTTCCGAGGCATCAATGCGCTGGTTCTCTTCAATCGCTTCTATCTCTTCGATATCGATCTCGAAAAATTGAAAACCGTTCCCGGAAGCCGCTTCAGCGGTCCGGATGAATATCATCAGTCGCTCCGCTGGACGGCTCTTCTGGCCGGCCGCTACAAACTCGATCTCTCGGCATCGACCGGCATCCACGACGCCCAGACCGCTCTGAAGTTCATATTGGCCGGAGCAACAACCATCCAGCTCTGCTCGGCTCTGTACCGCAACGGTGTTGACCATATCGGAACGATTCTGAACGGTATGACCGAATGGATGTCTCGTCACTCGATTGCATCTCTGGCTGATATTCGCGGGAAGTTAAGTCAGATGCAGAGTCCCGAACCGGAACTGTTTGAACGCCTGCAATACATCAAAGCGCTTGTCGGAATCGAGTAAACCGGTCGAGTCCCGATCCGGTCTCAGGACAACACGTCGCGGACGATCGCATGGATCGGGCAATCTAGTTTAAAGGCGAGTTCAAACACCGGGATGCGTGCAAGCAACTCATCGCACACGGCCAGCGACCGCTCCATCACAGAGGGTTCAAACCAGGGAACGGACACAACGGGAAGCAGTCTCTGAATCGACTGATGACTCGTCAATAGCGTCAGCGCGTTCCGCGTATCCTTCTTCAGAAAGATCAACGCCCGGAGACTCGCATCGCCTCTGCACGCAATCCGGGAATCACCGGGCCAGGGGGTTCCGAAGAGGCGAAAGCCATCGCCGGGATCCCGTACGATGATTCGATCGTCGCTGAATGAATTCCAGTCCTCCGAGGCAGCCAATCGCATCGAAACCGTGCTCTTCCCCGCCCCGGAGACCCCCGCGAACAGAACCCCGTTGTGCTCGAATGCACCACCTGCAGCATGCATGATAATCCCGCGGTGATGTGCAAGGAAAAAGATCATGAGGAGTTGATCGGCCGGATATGCGAAGGGGTTTATCAGCGCATCCTCTTCGTGCGATACTCCGGCAGACCAGTACAGCGTGGCTCGATCGGCATCCGGCATGCACATCGCTTCCCACGTCGCCCTCATGGTGTCAGGAACGGTGAACCGGAAAAAAAATCCCTGTTCTTCTCTCCAGGCCGACCAGGCTCCGGTCATCTCGAACAAAGGGGTTCCGTTTCCGAACCCGGTCGAATTCGTCCGGTGGATGTCGATATCGATGTCGTCAGAAGCTGATTCGATATCGAGAAAGGAACGATATGGAGCATCGAAGGGCGGCAGAGAGTGGAATCCGCGATAGTTCAGGCGGAGGCTCAATCCCCCCAGAGAAAGACGGCGGATGATATCCATCGTCTGGCGGAATCACTAGGATCCGGACCGGTTGCAGTTGTTGATGAAACCACAATTCGGGTTGGTCGGCCACACTCTTCCACCGATCGACTTACATCCGGTGGCCAACGTTTCGTCTCCATTGAGATCAATTATCGTTACGGTGGGTTTCGCGTAGATGAATTTGTCGGTTGCAGATCCGAATCTGGAATTTCCCATCAACTCCTCCTTACACTGAGAAACTTATCGAACCGGTCACTGCGAACATGGCCCGTACGGCATAAATACGTGGAAGGGATTTCTTCAGAACCGGTTTCAAGTTTGAAAAATGCGGGACAGTATCCGCAGAGCAAACGCTTTGAACAACGATTACAGGCATATGAGGGGTCGGCGATCCGATCGCGAATGCTCTCGATCTGATTCCAACCCTCAGAAAACGACCCTTTTCGAAGATCGAAGAAGGGCTCGGACATCATGACGCACGGAGTCAGCAACCCGCTCGACGAAACATGAAACGACTGCATGCCCGCACCACATACATACAACCGCTCATCCACAGGCGGAATCGGTGTCTTCTCGAGATACTTCATCCAGCGCGATAACTGAACCGAGTCCATCAGATCGAGATCGACACTGTCATTCGGCGGGATACGCAACTCGATCGGGGAACGATCCCCATCCATCCGCGGGAAAATCGAAGTATCATACCGGAATGGAACACCCAGGCCGGCGCAGAACTCGCGAACCGAATCGAATTCGTGCCGGTTCACCGTCATGACGATCATCTTGAGTCCCAGGGGAAGATGATGGTCCATGAGCGTGTGAACCGTCCGGATAAATCGATCAAACGAACCCCTGACACCCGAAATCGCTTCAAAAGTGCCGGCTGTGCTGCCATGCATCGTCAGTTCTATCTTGAACGGCGGCAAGTCACTGAACAGCCTGAGGATGTCGTCCTCGATGACCGTTCCGTTCGAGAAGATATCGATGAGGAATCCGAGATGCTTGGCATATGAATAGATATGGGCAAAGTCTTTCCGCAGGAATGGCTCACCCCCGGTCAACAGCAGATTCAGACATCCGGCATCCGCAATCTGATCCAGAATGGTGAGAATTTCCGGTGTCGTCAGCTCATCCGGAGCGCGGCCATGGACGGTCCCCATATAGCAGTGCACACATGAAAGATTGCATCGATCGGTCAGATCGATGCTGCCGTTGAACGGGATCCGCTGTGCGATCACACGACGTCCGAGCGATTCCAGGAATTCCGTCGGGTTTGTTTTCCCGGGGCTCGAACAGATCATCCGACTTCGATCCTTTCTATCAGATCCAACTGGAGCAACTGGTTGATGAATGCATCGAGATCTCTTTCAGCTTCATCAGACTCGACACCGAAACGATCGAGAATCTCGCCGTGAATATCCCGCAGGGTCATGCAGCCGTCGATACGATCCCAGATGAATCCTGCAACGGTGCTCAGGGCGAAGATCCTCTTCAATTCAGCGATTCGACCGGAAACCGGCACCAGCAGACGCTCCCCGGCGATGTTTCGCCCGACAATCTCGTGTTTCTTCCGATATGCCGCAGCCAGTCGGATCTCGTTCATGCAATCCATCCGATCACTTTCTGCCAACCAGCGGATCACCAAGGATATTGTAGATGTCGAACATGAAGCTATCGAATCCGTAGTCGGCATAGATCAGTTTGGCCCAGTTCGCTGCATCTCCGATCGCGAGATCCTGAACGTACAGACCGTCGATCAGACCACTGTTCAGAACCAGCGCATACTGATCGACCGATAGCCCGGTCGGAGAAAACACGGCAAGGCTTCCGGCTGTCGGATTCAGAACGAGGATCTCGTTGATACAGTCGAATCCGGGCAGCTCGAACCGACCCGTGCTGCATGTCATATTGGCGAAAATCGGGAAGAGCGGTGAATTCGTGAGACCAGCAGCATCATCATCCACAAAAAGACCTTCCTCCGCATATCGATCCAATCCGCCATGCCCGATATAGTTCACATAGTCCACACCCGATTCGATATGCTGCACGAAAAGGTCTCGGGCATCTTTCAGTGAGTGCTGGTTGAGATTGACGGAGTGGATCTGCTGATTCGCGGGCATCAGCGAGGCCATCATGTTGCTGTTGGCCGGGAAATCACCCGCGGCATCCGGATCGTCGGCTGCAAACAACGCATGATCAACCCCTTGAGCCGAACGATACGTCGACAGTTTCGCCACGAAGTCGAACACTTCGTCGTTGGAAAGTGCCGGAATCCGGCCGATCGCCATTTCAGGTACTCCATCGTTGTTGAAATCGGCCAGAGCACCATCGGATGCAAACAGACCGAATGGAGTCGACTTCATCACGACCGGGATCAGATTATCCGAACAACCCTGGAAATTCTGGTAGTCGTAGGTACCGTTTCCGAGCAGTATGACGGAGTGCGGAGCGATTTTCCAATTCTGAGAAGCGTAGATCAGGAATGACCGGATCGACCAGGGATCCGGTGCGCCATAACCGAATTCGTTGAAGATATCGTCCAGATACACCACCACCGCTTTCGTACCGGCAGCCTGATGGAACCGCGCAAGCGCATCAGCCCCCGAAGCGAGCAGTCGAGGTGCGATCACGATGGATTCGGCAACATTCGCTGGTGATCTCAGATACCCGATCCCGCACATTTCGATTTCCGGTTCGATCAGTGATTGTGCCGACGTGATCACATAGCGATCCGTCGGTGTTTCCGGCGCGAACGCCACGCGGTATCCCGCACCGGTATACTCGATCCCGACACGCTGATCGATAACGGGTGCCATCGGTTCCGTCACGTTGAGCATCAGCAGGGCATCCGAACCGAACCCATCAATGACAACCGTCGGGTTCGATTCGCCGCAAAACGCGAGGTGATCTCCGATGGCCGTATAGAACCGCTGATAATCGATATCGATGGCATCCAGGTAGAAGAGGCTGTAGGGAGCTCCCGTATCGGTCAGGCCGATTACCGTGAGCGTATTGACACCTTCGTTCAGGAGATCCTGATTGAATGTCTGTTCGATCCGGATCGGTGTGATCCCATCCCAGGTGTCTTCGGCCACGGGCACGCCGTTGAGGAGGATCCGAGCATGATGATCGGGATTCGAGGATGTATCGGTGCTCCCGATGAGATTCACGCCGATCCAGGCGGTTCCCGTTGCAGCGATATCCCTCACCGTGAAGTCGATCGACAGCTCGTTGAGGCCCGCGAATACGTAATCCCACGCCCAGAAATCGGACTCGGGATCCGTCGCAATCGCCGTCATGGCGTAGTGGTTTTCTTCGAGATGGAGGGTGTCGGTGAAGGTCATGTCCGCGGAGGTGAACGCCGGACCGGTCCCCGGGATCTGATCCATGACCAGCCCATCACCGTATCGCAGCAGATAGACACCATCCGAGACGTAGAGGCTGTCGGAGGTCTCTCCGTAGAACACGATGCCACGCATCTTGAGATCCACGGTGTACGCCACGGATTCTCCGTCTCGTGTCAGCGAATAATCCGCATCGAGCATCGCTTCCCAGACCGTGTCGTATTCGTGGTGCAGTTTCTCTGCGACCGTCCGGGCTGACACGAACTGAATGCCAGTTTCGGACACGCGGATCTTCAAGGCGTCTTCGGGATACACCGCCGTGGGATCCCAGGGCAACAGCAACTCGTTCAACGTCTGTTCCGTTGCGCGGGATTCGGGTCGACGAACGATCTGGTTCATCCGGGGCTGTTTCTGATACTGCTTCGTCATCGGTTCCAGAACCGCGGATTTGTAATGTGTAAGGGCGGATTCCGGAACAGTCAGATAGAAGGGACCATGCTCGCGTTTCCCCGCTGTTTCAATCTCGATCAGACGATAGGTGTAGCTGTCGCCGGGCTGTGCACCGGAGTCGATGTAACGGTAATACCCTCCCTGAGGCGCGTCGAGCAAACCGGGGAGAATTCCGGGATGAACCGGTTCGAATTCGCGGGTATCCATGTTTCGACGTTCCAGCACGAAACCGACCGTGCCGGTCTCGGAAGCCGTTTCCCAGGTGATGACCGCCCGGCCGTCATCGTTGAGAGCCGTGAAGCCGGCGATCAGGGCCGCCGTCGGAGTGTCCCGGACCGTCGCCCGGATGACGTTTTTCTGGATCGGATAGGTGACGGAAACCGTATTGACGATCTCTTCGACTTCGGGCGGAATCGGACTGACGACCTGCACCGGCATGATAACCGTCATCGTCTCCCCCGGGAGGAGGTCATGATTGTCCGCCGCGATCACGAGATTCGGAGGCGCATTGCCGGTGAATACCTGAGAGGATCGATTATAACATTCAAGTTGTATGTTATCGAAGTAGACGATATCGGTGCCACCCATCGTCGAAGATGTGATGAGTCGAATCCGAGTATTGGAGGTGATGTACGCCGGAGCAAGGTCGTAGAAAAACTTCTGATAAACGGTATCGTTGGTAGGACCGGCAATACGACCGACTTCATTGAATGTCGTGCCGTTCGTTGAGATCTGCACAAGGACATGATCGCTCGCAGCGTCCAAAGCAACTCTCCGGTAATCAAATGTGAGGAAAACACGATTGTATGCCGAGAGATTTGCACTTCTAACGACACCTTCTCCGCCGTTATCGTTATCCCGTAAGCGCAATTGATAATTACTGATGTCGGTCGTGACAACGACATCGCCGTTACCCGCTCCATCCGATTCTCCGACTTCAGTCCAGTTCGTCAACCAGGCCTGCGTTCCATTCGACCCGGTAAAACTGATCGCATTGAAGTTATCCCGGAAGGTGCCATAAGCATTTGTCACATTCGTGATGACCTGCACAGGCCCCAGATAACTCGTATAGGCCGGGACGGGGTCCGTCACCATGACATTGTCCACCAGGGCCGTTCCCGAACTCGTGATGGTCATGGTGTAATTGATCGTCTGGCCTTCGACAACCGGAGGGGTCACATCCGACACCTTGGTGACCGTGAGCTGCGAAACGTATGTGAATGTCTGATCACGGGAACGGAATGTCTGCGTGGATCCCCCGACTGTCCGATATCCGACCGCTTCGGCGACATTGCGGTAATACAATGATGGAGACGGTGTTGTTGCCTGAACCTGATACACGATGGTCAATGTCTGGTTCGGGGCCATATCCAGATTCAGGTCCCAGGTCAGATCCTGGCCCAAGATCGTCGGATTGGTGTTCGCCGTGCTGCTGTCCGGATAGGTGATGGTTGTGCTTCCGCCGATGTACGACCAGGAGGATGGAAGCGTATCGATGACATCGACATCGTCGACGGAGTATGTCGAGGATTCCACGACGAGGGTGAAGGTGAGCACCTGGTTGGTTCCAGCCGCCACCACGGACTGGTCGACCGATTTGGTGATCCCGATGACGGAACTATCCGGATCTTCGGGAACGGAGAGCGAGGTGTATCCCAGATCGAGATACGGACTGCTGGCTCCGGCAGTCAGAGGATCTTCGCCCCAGGCCACCGCAATCGGACCGGTCGCCCAGATGTTCATGCCGGTGTTGTCGTTGTCGGGGTCGAAAATGCGCTGGACCTGGAGACGATTGAGTGTGTAAGTCGCATCGATGATGCCATCGCTCGGATTCCCATTATTCAATCCATAATCAACATAGATCACCGTGTAATCTTCGATCGGTGTCACGAATACGGGCGATCCGTTCGAAGTCGGTGTCGCATCGCTCGTGCCGGGAGCCCAGGCGATCTGATACTCATCGGTCAGGTGCCGAGCCGGCATGAGAGCAAATCCCCATTCCCAGTTGCACGTCTCGGAACTGGAGGATCCGACGGCCCAGAATGTCTCGCTTTCATTCGCCGTGTAAAGATGAACACCGGTTGTCGTCGGCACATAATGGCCGGTCATGTCGTAATAACTGATCGTGTCGTGGGCAGAGATCGAATAACTGCCGGATGCGCCGGATTCTTCCCAGTACATGGTGAGTGCTGTGTCATATGGATTGAAGATATACAGATCCGTGTTCGAAACGGGAGAAGACGCAAAACCCGGAATCGGACTGTAGTATTCGTTATCCCACAGGGTCTGCGGAATACAGGTGAAGCCGCGAGTCATGTAATCGCACGTCGAGATACCCGAGAGCATCTGGACCTGAACCGGATAGTCGGATTCGATCTGAATGCCGGCGTCATGATGGAAGTACTGCGTCACTTCGCCCTGATTGAGAGGCGTCGTGGAAATCAGATTATCTGATGCATCGTAGATATTGATGGTGTTGCCGTTTTCCAGCGACTGAATGATGACATAGCATTTGGTGAAATCGAGATAATTCTTCGGGGGATCGAAGAGATTTTCGCCGACCGGAATCGAATAATACGTCAGGAACGGCGTTGTCGGCAGAATTTCCCAGAGAAGCGAATTCACCGTTCCAACCGCACTTGGCCAACTCGCCCGGGTGATCGTCACCGGTCCCCCGGCGATGTAAATGCGATCACGGCCGTCATAGAAGGTGGTCGTCCCGCGCGGGAGAGGGATCGTGCTGTCGAGTCGCTGGACCTGGCCCTGATTGAGCGTCCAGGTGGCATCCGCGGAGGATGGACTCGCAGGATTGAAATCGTACGTGTCCTCCCAGTGATCATAGTAGATGGTCGTATTATCGGTCAGGGCGACAATCGAGATCACACAGCGCATGGAACCGGGAGGCGTCAGACCGGACGGGTTGATATCGTAGAAGATATCCCACATCTGCTGTTCGCTGCCCGGAACGTAGTATTCGGTGTAACCCGCCGGAGGCAAGGCACTTGCTGCAGGGATCAGAATCCCGAGAAGCGCCAGAACGCCCATCCATGTTATCCATCCATCTCGTCGTACACGTTGATTCGCAACCATCTTCCCCTCCTTATTTAAAACGAGTAAAATCGATGATTATTTGAAAGCTAATTCCGGATAAATCCAATTCCCCTGCCTGTTCCCGCACCCAGTTTTCACTATATCCAAGTCGTAAACCCAAAGTCAAGAAATTGCAATAACTGCATGCGGTTAACTGATTCCAGATAAAATCAGTCAGATTTCCGGTTTCTCAATTAAAAGCAAAAATTATAATTCCATCAAACATTCTTAAAGAATTACTTTAATGATTTCACCCATTTCTTGCTCTTGATCGATACACCATGCTGCTCCCCGGCGAGAAATCGGCCAGAACAACCCCGCGTACTCCAACTCTTTCAACGTCCCAGCTACCGAGTGATTGAATCGATAATTCCCGAACGAATGCACCGGCACCAACAGCCCGGGACCAATCGCCTCCGCAAACAGATAAATACCGCCTGCTCCCCACCGAGCCAGACGCGGATCACAGACCTGAAATCCGATTTCCACCGGCCCGTTCCGTAAGATCCGCTTCAGTACCGCCTCCCGATACTCATCTTCAGACGCAGCATCATCCCAGTTCCAGAACGCATTATCTCCGCAAAAGTAGATATGCCGCCCGTTCACGAACACCGAAAATGCCAGCCCGATATCCGTCGACGGATATGTCACCACTTCGAGATCTCCGACAGCGCCTCGCCACCCCGCTTCCAGGATCATGATCTCCTCCGGCCCTCCCTGCACATCATTCGATACGACATACCGGATCGACCGGCATACCTCTTTCCACCGGAAAATTTCGGGTACGAAATGATCCGGATGATGATGCGACACAAATACGGTCACATGCTCATCTCTGAGTTCTTCCGGATCGATGTAGCCCTCCCTGAGCCCCTGTCCGGGTCGCCGCTCGCGCTCCCACGTCGCATAATCGAAAATCAACGTCTGTCCGCATATTTTGACCAGCGTGCCGCTGTGTCCGAGATGAATGATCGTTTCGTCACGTATCATGCCGTCTTCCCCCCTGCCGTTTTCGCAAACAGATCACGAGATCCGCCACGTTCGTTCCGGTATCTCCGGACAGGATCAATCCCGCCCGGACGTTTCGAAAATACGACCCGCTGTCAAACCGCGCCAGATGGTCCAGAATGATCGGATCCTCACCGTGTCTCTCCCCCGGATTCGTCTCGATCCATGCTCCCGCGACTCCTTTGGTGTAATCACACCCGTCCGATGCGGCCCCGGCGATCACCCAGGATTCTCCGAGACCGTCACTGCGGGACAACAGTGTCAACATGAGGTGCTGCAAGCGACCTCCCGTTCCCCCGCAATCCACAACGTGAGGCGTTACCTCCCCACTCCATATCAGCGCATCGACATCCCTGCACGCAGCCTGCCGGATCGCCCCCAGGATCCGTTGTGAAGCCTGTTCCGGGTCTCCCCTGAGATAATCACCGGAAACCCATGTCCGATAGCCCAGCGCTCCGGCTTTCTCTCGCATGGCCTCGCACGCATCACCGGAACCCGCCAGTATGTGATGCCGCCAGCGATCGAGATAATCCGGAGCTGCATGACGGTTTGTTTCCGCGGACATCAGGAGGCGACGCACGGTGTCCGGCGCATCGTTCCAGATGTTGCCGTGTCTGAGCACTGCGATTGCGTCCTCCGGCGTCGATTCATCGAAGATGGTGGGCCCCGATCCGATCACCTCAGGTCGATCACCCTCGACGTCCGAGATACACATCGTCACGACCTTCGCCGGACTGAGCAGGCGGCCGAGTTTTCCTCCCTTGACCATCGAAAGATGCTTCCGCACACAGTTGATCGATGCGATATCCCCGCCGGATCGGATCAAGCACCCTGTCAATTCGATTTTATCGTGCAAGGTGACCGGCTGTTGAGGCCAGCACAGCATTGCCGATGCTCCACCGGACAACAGGACGATCACATGATCCGTCTGGACGAGACGAAACCCGAGAAGCGTGTCGAGCATGGTGCGGGTTCCGGCCAGCGAATCCCCGTCCGGCAAGGGATGTCCCGACGGATGAATCCTGATCGAGACGGGGTGCTGACCCTTGTTACGAATCGAATTGACCCAACCCCACATGACCCGATCCGGTCCGACGATCCGCTCGAACGCCAGCGCCATCGCACCGGCGGACTTGCCTGCTCCGATGACGAACAGGCGTCCGTGATCCAAATCCAGCAGATGGTCGCCGATCGTCAGCGAATCGGTGTGCGGCGACCACTCGAGTTTGCGTGTCAAAAGAGCATCGGGAAGGACAGCCGAAATACCCGATTCGAGCACACGGAGCGCATCGCGGATCGTTCCGCTTCGATCCTCATCGCTGCACGTCAACATCGACTTCCGTTCAGCGGACAACGGATTCAGCTCATTTCTGCTCAGTCGATTCCAGACGGACGGTCCGAATCGGGAACGGAATTTCGATCCCCTCATCCCGGAAGCGTTTGTGGAGGAGTTTGATGCATTCATGCCGGATCCGGAATTGATCCGTAAACTCGACCGCCTGCAGAACGATCGACATCAGGATACTCGAGTCGCCGAACTGCTTGTAACGCACCACCGGCCGGTGATCCCGGACCGCCCCGTCGACACTGGCCTGGATCTCGGTGGCCACGGCTTCGGCGATCCGCTCCGCGCGTTCGAGATCGGATTCATAGGCGATGCCGACTTCCACGCGGACGGTCACATCCGAAATCGGCTGGTGATAATTCGTCACGATGGACGTGACGACCTTGCTGTTGGGAACAAGAATCAGACTGTTGTTGAGCGCGCGGATGGTGGTCATTCGCCAGGTGATGTCGTTGACGTAGCCCTCGTGCCCTCCTTCGAGCATCACGTAATCGCCCGGCTTCAGCATGCCCGTGAGGAGAATATGGATTCCCGAGAAGAGATTCGACAGCGTGTCCTGCAGCGCGAGCGCGACAGCGAGACCCGCAACGCCCAGGGCGGTAAGGATCGGGGCGACCGAGATCCCGAGCGATTGCAGGGCGATCAGCGAACCGAGCGCGATGATGCCGGCACGCGTCAGGTTCGTGAACAGAGATATGGAACCGAAACCGCTCCGGGATCTGCGATTCGCGAGCGCGACCAATCCGGACGCCAGTTTCGACAAGACGACCGTCGCGATACCGATCACCACGACCATCAGCGACGAATCGATCACGATCATAACCTTCGCGGGTGGCTTCACCTGCTGCAGGGCAAAATAGACACCCAGAATCGAACAGATGAGAAAACCGGTGTAGCGCAGCGAATCCATGAGGATCCTTGCGCCTTCCCAGTTCGTCCGGGCCACATACCGCCTCAACCGCTGTGACACGAATTTCTCGATCACCAACCCCACAACAATCGACAGAAATACCCACACCACCGGTAACACAAAACGATAGGTAGCCAGAAATTCCTTGATCATGTCACATTCCCGGATCTCTCAGATCCACTTTTTGCGCCGGAACATCACCAGCATCCCCGCGGCAATGCCCAGCATGATCAACCATGTCAACCCGTATCCGTAGCGCCATTTCAGCTCCGGCATGAATTCGAAATTCATCCCATACACACCCGCCAGGAATGTCAGTGGAATGAAAATCGTCGAAATGACCGTGAGCAGTTTCATGATCCGGTTGAGGCGGTTGCTGACGCTCGACAGGTGCACCTCGATCATCCCCGAGAGAATGTCCCTCAGTGATTCGATCCCGTCGATGATCTGGATGAGGTGATCATGCAGATCGCGCAGATAAATCCGAGTGTCTTCACCGATGAACGGGTCTCCGGCGCGTTCGAGTTCCGCAACCAGCTCGCGGACCGGCCAGACGGCGCGGCGGAACGCGATCATCTGATGACGCTGCTCGTGAATCCGGCTCAACACATGTTCATCCGTGCTGTCGATCAGTGTCTCCTCCATGCCTTCAATCCGCTCATCGAGCCATTCGAGCGTGAAGAAATACTGATCGATCACTGCATCGAGAATCGCATATGAGAGGTAGTCCGACCCGAGTTTCCGGAAGCGGCCCATCGCCGATTTCATCCGGTCCTTGAGCGGGTCGAACACGGTCCTGCCCTCGCCTTCCTGAAACGTCACCACCCCGTTTCGCGTGATCACCAGCGCAAGTTGCTCGCTGTCCATCGGACGATCCGGACAGAAGCCGAAGACCCGCACGATCAGCAGGATATGCTCATCGAAAATCTCCCGCTTGGGTCTCTGCTTCGTATTTGCGATGTCCTCCATCTCGAGAGGATGCAACCGAAACCATCCTCCGACCCGCGCGATGATCTCGGTATCATGAAGTCCGTAGACATTGATCCAGGTCAACTCGCTATCGGGAGTCATCGGGCACGGACCGGTGAGATCGACCGGTTCCTCGTGCCACTGTTCCGAGTCGAATCGGATGATCGTGACCCGAGCGTCCTTCAGCTTGCGCTCACCGGTGTGGACGATCGTCCCCGGTGCCAGACCACGCTTCAGACCAACGTCCGGTCTCGTCGACAATCGCTCAACCGGTTCACGCTTTCGTTTTCTCCGCGCCATATCACCGTCCCCATCCGAATTCGACCCGATCGAAATCACCGATCAGCCCATGCAGATCGGGATCGGTCATCGCACCCCAGAAGATCGCTCCCGAGAACGCACCCGCGGATTCCGGCCAGAGAAACTCGGGAATCACGACCCGTTCGGTTTCACCGGATCCGATCGTCAGCGTCACGAAGTCAATCCCCGTCGACCATGCCGGTGCGAAGTAGTACACCCCCAGAACCTCAAGGATCGTGAAAAAAGCAACATCCCGAAACGCCTCGTCCGTATTGCACAGACGAGCCGTCAGAGAAAACAAATCGTCGGGATGGAAGGATGTCGCGGATATGTCCAGGGTGACTCCGGTGGTTGCACAGGAGGGAGTTGCCGTCGCCGAGGGTGAAGAAGGGGCCGAGGAGGGCGAAGGTTGAGGCGTTGCGGAAGGGTGTGGCGTCTGGCTCGGCGTGGAAGATGGTGAAGGCGTCGGGGTTGCCGGCATGTCGCAATCCTGCTGGAAAACGAGAATACCGGATTGGGCACCGAGGTCGAGCTGACTCTCGAAGGCGGTCCAGGCGACGGATGATTGGTTGAGGATCGCGTCGAGCCACGGCACGATCAGCGCCAGTGTTCTCGATTCCTGCAGCGCGACATCGATCGTTGCGGAACATCCGCTGAACAGTTCAGCAGCCCTGCACAGTGAGCTGTTTGAGGCGAACTGGCAATGACTTGCACCGGTCAGTTGCACAATCGTCCGACAGATCGATGGCATCGCCTGATACATCGGGAACTGGTGTTCTTCAAACGGGGTAATGCAATCCTGGTCGCCGGAGACGAAGAACGCGGGCATATGGATTGTCGCTGAAGCCGCGATCGCCGAAGGATCTGTCTCGGCCGCGGCCAGCGTCACGATCGCATCGATCGAGGGATCGCCGGCGGCCGCTAGCAATGCGGCACCTCCACCCATCGAATGCCCCATCACACATGCACGTACCGCAATATGTCCGAAAAAGAGACTCTGCGGCGCAGCGTCCAGGTCTTTCATGGAGGAAATGATGAAAGCGAGATCGAGGCCGAAATCGGCATGATCCGGTGAAAAACCGGTCTCGGTTCCAACAAAAACGATGATGAATCCGGCTGAACTCAACCCGGCAGCAAGGAACGGATAATCGTCCCCCGGGATCACGAATCCATGCCCGAAGCCGACAACCGGGAACTCGCCGGACGCGACCGGAACAGCCTCGCCAGGGGCATCCGCAGGGTAAACCACCTCGACGGGAATCGGACGATCCGCTCGGGACGGATCGGTAAACGCGAGTGTGAGGTGGCCGGTTTCATAGGCGCGGGTGGTGATCCCGAACATACACGCGCTCAGGGAAAAAACAACGGCGATATGAGATGCGATCGATTTCATATCGCCATTATGATACGTAAGCTTGGAAGGATCAAGAATCAGTAACGCAGAGCGAGGGATTCCATCTCGAGCACGCTGTCGTCGGGCGTGCGGCTGAACATGCCGATAAACGGTTCGACATGTTCCGCGATCGGACGCAGTTCATCGGCGGCCGAGGCGATTGCGCGGACGCTGTCGCTGTTTTCCTTGCCTTTATCGAGCAACCGTTCGTAGAGGGGCTTGCGTCGGGGGAATTCCACGAGTTTGACAGAATCTTCCGGAGGAATGCCGACGCTGCTTTTCGCCAGCTCGATCGCGGTGACAACACCGCCGAGTTCATCGACGAGACCGATTTCTTTGCCGTGAATGCCCGAATAAATCCGGCCCTTGGCAATTTCCTTGACACGTTCGATCGGCATCTTTCTGCCTTCAGCGACCTTGCCCGTGAAATCTTCGTAGACCCGATCGAGCCATGCCTGAAATCGTTTCCATTGCTCTTCGGTGTAATCCTGGGTTCCAGTATACATGGTCGATGATCTGCTGGTATGGATTTCATCCCAGTCGATCCCGAGTTTGCTCCAGAGATCGGATGTCACCATCTTGCCACCCAGCACTCCGATCGATCCGACGATCGCGCCCGGATCCGCCACGATTTTATCGGCCGCCATAGCAACGAAGTAGCCGCCCGAACCGGCGACATTCCCCATGGATACGATGATCGGTTTGCCTTTTTCACGAGCGCGAACGGTTTCACGCCAGACCGTGTCGGATCCCACATAACTGCCTCCGGGGCTATCGACACGGAACACGATCGCCTTGATTGTATCATCCTCGACGGCATCGCGGATGGCCTTGGCGACCTGATCGCCCCCCATGGTGAAACTCTTGCGAAGCGGATCGAAACTGTTGTCCCCGCGCGCCACGCCTCCGACACCGTACACGATCGCGATCGATTCACCTTCGGAGTACGGGGCATCGATCCGGCTGAGATATTTACTCAGGAAAAGATACTCGGCCGAGTCGCCCGCGGCTTTCTTTACCGTCTCGTAAGCCTGATCGCGATACAGCATCTCATCCACCAGGCCGGCATCACGAGCTTCGACTCCGAGAAACGGTCCCCGATCGAAGAGGTCCCTCACCGCATCGACCGTCAACTTCCGCGATTCGGCGATTCCGGAGATGATCTGATTGAAGACCGAGTCCATGAGTTCCTGCATGGCCAGTCTGTGGGCTTCGGTATAGTGCGTTTCCGTGAACATGTTCATCGCATTTTTGAACTCGTACCGATGATCCATCCGCGGTTTGACTCCCAGTTTATCGAGCGCGTTGCGGATAAACATCGATTCGAACATCAAGCCGGTCAGTCCGATATCCCCGGACGGCTGCAGGTAGATTTTATCGCACGCGGACGCGAGATAATATGCGCCATTCCCGGGCGCGACCTCACCGAAGGTATCCGCGAATGCCGCAGTGAGTTTTCCCTTGGATTTGAAGCGGATGACAGCATCCCGGATTTCCTGGGTCTGCGCGATGCCGACGGCGTATCGGCTGAGATCGATTATCAGTCCCTTGACCCGTTCATCCGTTGCCGCCGCGTCGATGGCGCTGACGAGTGACAGAAGTGTCATCGGTTTTTCTCCGGTGATTTCCGCAATCGGATCATCGGGAGAATACTCATAGATGCCGCCTTCGAGATTCAATTCGAGAATTGTTTGAGCGGGGACATGGGTTTTCATGACGCTATGAATCCCGCCCGCAATCACACCGATCAACAAGGCGAGCACGACAACGGCTCCAACAGAAGCCAACAACACGACAGTGATACGCTTCATTGCGCTCTCCTTCCATGAACGATCACAAGTGACACCGATATCGCCGCCGGGATCGACGACGAGACATTTCGATCATAGATACGTGCAATCGCCGAAAATGGATCAATCCAATCGCACGATTCACGCGGCAATGTGTGTTATAGCAGCCTAATCGTGAAGATCAAACCGTGACGATTGAATCTTCGGTCCCGTAAACGTTCGGTTGATACCCGTCGGCTTCGGGATCGTTCGCCCAGAACATATTATCGATAAAGTATCGGAATCGATATGCATTTCCGGCGTTGAGGCTGATTGTCACGCTGAAGGAACCGTCCTTGAGTTTTTTCATGGGGGTTTCCGAAGCGTTCCATTTATTGAAGTCGCCGCACAGTTTGATCGAGCCGCAGGGTTGGGCGGGTTGATATTTAAAAGTGACGCGGCACACTTTTTTGGATGCGGAATATGATTTCGAAATCATTGTTGTCTCCATGGCCGGATACAGATACTGCGATGCCGATCCAGCTGAATCGGGAATAGACTCCCACCTGCCGGACAGCCCGCCGCCGGCCGTGATGCCAGTCACGCCACGCGACGAAACATGCCCCTCCCCCCAGAATACCATACAGCTCCCGGGCAGGATTCGATATCGCTTCAGGTTGTCGATTTATCGGAGCCGACTATTCGTCGTCCGAGTATCTACGTTCACCATAGCCGCCGTTGCTGCGGCGCGGAGGACGACGGGAATCCCGGGGTGTATCCTGAGCGAAATCGACCTTCACGGTACGGCCCATCAGATCCTTGCCATTCATCTCCTGAACCGCCTGTTTGGCCGATTCTTCTTCGACGTACGTCACGAATCCGAAGCCTCGTGAACGTCCCGTTTCACGATCCGTCACGACCGACACCTCGGCAATTTCGCCGAACTGCTCGAATTCACGACGCAGTACATCGGTGTTGATCTCCCACTTCAATCCTCCAACGAAAATCTTCTTACCCATCATATCCTCCTCGAACAGGAACAGAACCTTTCCGGTTACCCGGATGTGTGACAGTGAACGGCACTCGTTCACGCAGATATACTTTTGGATTGTATTTATTCAGAAACTTCGTCATGCGATGCTTGCTTCATGTCCATTGCCGCCTTTTTAGCGCATCCGATTTCGTCTGTCAATAGATGCTGCGATGGTTTATACTGATTGCTACCTCACGCACTCCAACCGGAAGGCAATCCGAGCGATGCGGTTTCGACTCGAAGAATCACACAATCACGCCGGGCGGATCATCTCGATCCGCGATACCGTCACGTCCGCTTCCGCCTCCATTCTTCCGGATCGCGGCGCCCGTCTCGATCGGCTCGACCTTCCTTTCTCCAACTCTCTCAGGAGCCTGATCGATGGTCTGTGCGGAGCAATCGACGACCCCTGGTACAAGAACGCCCTGCTGATTCCGTTCCCGAGTCGACTGCCCGGCGGCTCCTTCGAGTGGAACAACCGTCATTACGTTCTTCCCTGCAACGTCCCCGATTCCAGAATCGCTCTCCATGGATTCTTCGCGGACAGACCGTTCCGGATCACCTCCACCTGCTCGACCGATACATCGATGTCACTGCTCACATGCTCGAGTTACAGCGGGGACATCGAGGGATTCCCCTTCCCTTTCGATGTCATACTGACTGATACGCTCGATACGGATCCGTCCTTCACGCGCACGATTACGATCATCAATCGCAGTCACATCCCTATCCCGATGATGGCGGGCTGGCACCCGTATGTCAGTCTGAACACGTCCGTGAATGGACTCGTTCTCGGTGTCCCCTCGACCGAGCGCATGGAATTGGACGCGCGCATGCTGCCGACCGGACGGACGATCGATACCCGATGGTTCGATTCCGGCGCGCCGATCGGCCTTCGATCCCTGAACGACGGATTCCGGATGCCGTGTTCCACGATACCCTTCTCCGTATCGCTGTCCGATCCCGCTTCGGGTCTGCATCTGCGGATCGGAATCGACCGTGGTCCGGGACAATTCCGCATCGTGCATCTCTTCACACCGCCATCCCGCACATCCATTTCAATCGAACCCCTCACCGGCTACGGGTTCGGCCTGAACACCGGACTCGATCGGCTGATTCTCGAGCCGAACGCTTCGTTCTCGGCGTCGTATCGGATCACGCTCACCTCCATCGTCTCCGGGCGCACCGAATCATCTCTCGATTGAATCCCGGCCGACAATCTGATAGGTAGGGGATACCGAGGTTATGTCAGGTTGAAATCAACCATCCCGGCCTCAGCCAAAAGACCTGCTCGATAGGAATCGATGATCGTGCAGGCACCATGGAGAGAGGGATGGAAGCATTCGATATCGTCATCGTCGGCGCGGGACCGGCGGGATGCGCGGCGGCGATTCACAGCCTCAGGTATGGCACCAGGATGCGCCTGGTTTCGGACGAACCCGTCGGAGGCCTTCTCGGAGCCGCATCCCGGGTCGACAACTTTCCCGGTTTGCCGTCTCGCCCACCGGGTTCCTCGATCTCGCGGATTCTCGCCCATCAACTCGATGCAAATGGAATCACTCTTTACCGCCGGCACATCTCCTCCATCACATCGACCGGAACCGGCTTCATACTGACAACCGGCTCAGGAAATCGATTTGAATCACGCACCGTCGTGCTATGCACGGGAACGAACCCGATCGAGTGGACGCTTCCGGGCGGAATCGATCCCGGTGCTGCCCCGCGCATCCTCCGTGATATCCGCTGTCTGCCGGAGACGCTCGACGGCGCGCCTGTCGCGATAATCGGAAGCGGTGAAGCGGCTCTCGATTCGGCACTCAGCGTGCGGACCCGGCTCGGGTGCCCGATTGTATTCACTCGAGGGAACCGGTTGAAGGCATCGGAAATGCTTATGAAACGATTCACACAATCCGGAATCACCTGGGTCAGGGGGCACGAAGCGCTGTCTGTGCGATCAGAATCCGATCAGATGACAGTCGAATCGCGGGTGGACGGCAAACCGTCGCGAGACACATTCCGGCACATCCTGGTCTGCATCGGCCGGAACCCGCGATGGGAAAGGCTCCGGGATCTCGGACTGGGCACACCTCCCATTCACATCGAAACCGGGATAGCCGGTGTGTTTGCAGCGGGAGATCTCATTACAAGTCACGCGCGCTACGCCGGCATCGCGATTGGGGATGGCATCGAAGCAATCGAGCGAGCGCGACGTTTTCTTTTGGAAAGGACCACAACGGCATGAAATCGATGGACACGATCCGGGTGCGAGGTAACTATGAAATGGTGGGGATTTCCGGTGAGCCGGATGTCGCCGAGGTTGCAGTTCTGCGTTTTCGGAACGACGACAGGCATTGCGTCGAATGCGTCGACGGACTGGATACCCGGTACCCCCGCCACCGGAAATGGATCATCAATGTATCGACGCAATTCGGCTGCCCGGTTCGGTGTGATTTCTGTGATGCAGGAGGTGCCTTTCACGGAAATCTCTCCTGGGAGGAGATCGCGGATCAGATCCGGTTCGTTGCCGACCGGCATCCCGATGAGGTGGGCCGTTGCGAGAAACTGAAGGTGCATTTCGCGAGGATGGGCGAACCGGCACTCAATGACGAGGTGATCGAGGTGATCCGGAATCTCCCGGAGATACTCCCGGCACCGGGTCTGTGGTGCTGCGTCGCCACGGTAGTCCCCTCCCGGAGCGTGTCTTGGTTCGACCGATTGATCCGTATCAAAAACGAACGATTTGTGGGACGGTTTCAACTGCAGTTTTCGATCAACACGACCGATGAAGCGCTTCGGAGAAGGCTCTATCATGTACCGGTCATGACCCTTGATCAGCTGGTCGGGCTGGGTCAGAGTTTTTTCGTGACCGGAGACCGAAAAATCGTACTCAATTTCGCCCTGTCAAAGAACTGGGCATTCGATACAGATATCATCGCGAAACGGTTTTCACCTGAGCGGTTCGCGATCAAGATCACGCCTCTGAATCCGACCATCACGGGAGGCGCGAACGCGCTGGAGTCAGCTATCGGCGACACGGATGAGATTCTGGTGAGACACAAAATGATGGAACTCGAACGAATCGGATACGATGTCATTCTGAGCATCAATGACGAACGCGAAAATCGGGTGCGGAGCAATTGCGGGCAGGCGGTGCGGGTGTTTACGAGATCTTGACAATCGATCCTGTGCCGTTCATTCTTCGTTCAGACTGTAAAGGAATTTTCGAATGAAGAAATGGCCGTTCATCAAGCGTCTGAAGAGAGGAATCCGCGAGATCATAGGGATGGAACGGTTCCCTGATTCGCCGCCATCCGAACACGAACAAGCGGTGTCGATCGATGTCCGTGACGTGATCGCGCACACGACGCGGGCTCAGTTCAACGCGGCAGCAGAAACTTATTATTCCTCGATGCTTTCGTCCGATTTCCAGTTGGCCAAACCGTTTTCCGATGCGATGCACACCCCGCTGATCGTGACGAAACTGGGTTTGACGCTGCAGGGCCTGCGCCTGAGCGCCGGGATGCGGATTCTGGATTTCGGTTCGGGTTGCTGCGGAATCGCCAGAGTTCTGACTCAAATGCAACTCCGCGTCATCTGCCTGGATGTGTCACCCACCGCATTGAAACTCGGACACCGGATGCTCCATGATCATCCACCCGTCGGACGTTTCGCTGAACCTCGGTTTATCGTCTTCGACGGCCAGAATGTCCCTCTGGCGGACTCGTCCGTGGATCGGATACTGGCCTTTGATGTCTTCCATCACGTTCCGGATCAGCATGCGATGATCCGTGAGTTTTTTCGAATCCTGAGACCTGGCGGTATTGCCGGATTCTGCGAACCCGGCCCGAATCACAGTCGGTCACCGCAGTCGCAATCCGAGATGCAGCTATATCATGTTCTGGAAAACGATATCCGGATCGATGAGATCCACTCGCATGCGATGAGAACCGGTTTTGAGCGGATCGAGGTCATCGGCAATCCCGCCGATGCCTGCCTGTGTACACTGGATCGATTCACATCACTTCTGCGATGCAACGATCCTGCCGATACGGATGCTTATCTCGAGTTTACACGCGCAGCGATCCGGGAACAGAGGATGTTTTTCCTTCACAAGGGCGGCTCGGGTGAGCGTGACAGCCGGGATGGCGTGGGATTGAATGCCGCCATCCGGATCATTGACAGTCCCGAAACCCCTCTGTGCGATTCGCACCTGTGCTTGCGACTTGGCATTGAGAATTCAGGCACGGCCGTCTGGTTGCCATCCTCGAGCGCTTTCGGTCCAGTGAACCTCGGGGTGCATCTCCTCACACCCAATCAGGAAATTATCAATTTCGATTATTTCCGAGCGGATCTTCCGCATCGTGAGGGGGGCATCCGCCCGGGAGACGCCTTCGAAATGACCGTCGAGATCCCCTCTCCTGCCTCTGGCCGGTACTTGCTCGAAATCGACCTGGTATCGGAGTTCGTCACGTGGTTTGCCTCGACCGGCAGTCATCCTGTATACCTTCCGCTGGAGGTTACCCGAGATGACGCCGATGCTTCCTACACGAACTGAGTCGACTCCGCTTGCACCAGTATTGTTTATTGCCACTGTCGTATCATTTCTGACACCCTTCATGGGATCCGCGGTACATATCGCGTCTCCGTCTATCTCCGAACTGCCCGGTATGACAGCGCTCGGGATCAACTGGGTTTCAACGGCATATCTGCTGGCCGCTGCGGTCTGTCTGGTTCCGGCAGGCCGACTGGGCGACATCACGGGCCGCAATCGCATTTTCACCCTAGGGCTACTCATCTTTATCATCTCATCGATCGCCTGCGCCGCCGCCCGTTCCCCATTGGGTCTGATTACGGCACGGGTCGTTCAGGGGATGGGCACGGCGATGATATTCGGGACGAGCATGGCGATACTGGTATCGGTCGCGCCGCCCCAAAAGCGTGGTCGAGTGCTGGGGATCAACGTGTCCGCAGTGTATCTCGGATTGAGCCTCGGCCCGGTCATCGGGGGCTTCATGACGCAGGCTTTCGGGTGGCGGAGCATTTTCATCGCGATGGCGCCGGCGGGACTGATCGCGCTGGTTCTCCGGCTGCTCTTTCTGAGGGGTGAGTGGGCGGATGCGCGGGAGGAACCGTTCGACTGGATGGGGTCGCTGCTATACTCAGTTTCGCTCATAGCCATTATCTACGGGTTTTCGCGAATCCCATCGGAGTGGGGTTTCGGAGCATGCGCAGTGGGCTTCGTTTTACTCGGTGTGTTTGTCTTCGCATCGAGCCGGATGCGATATCCTGTCATGAACACGCGATTGCTTTTGAGCAACAGACCATTTGCTCTGTCGAATCTTGCGGCGCTGATCCATTATGCGGCAACTTTCGGGATCACTTTTATGTTGAGTCTGTATCTGCAGTATATCAAAGGGATGTCAGCGCGCGAAGCGGGAATACTGCTGGTGGTGCAACCGGCGTTCATGACGATTCTATCGCCGCTGGCCGGGAGACTTTCGGATCGGTTCGAGCCGTGGAAACTGGCGTCATCCGGGATGGCGGTGTCGGCGCTGGGACTTGTGTCACTGATTTTCCTGGATCATGAGACCCCGCTGGCGTACATCCTGGGATCGCAGGTGTTGATAGGGGTCGGGTTTGCATTCTTTTCGTCGCCGAATACGCATGCGGTCATGAGTTCCGTCGAACGGAGATTTCTGGGGGTGGCTTCGGGAGCGCTCGGGACGATGCGACTGGTCGGGCAGATGCTGAGCATGGGGATTATCATGATTTTGTTTTCAGTGTGGATCGGGGATTCCCGGATCACGCCTGAGCGGTACGATGCGTTTCTGAAGTCGTCCGAGGCGGCATTCTGGGTGTTTTCCGTGGCAGCGGTCGCAGGCGTGTTTGTGTCGCTCAGCCGATCGAAGAAACCGGAATAAGTAAGGTGTCCCTTTATATCGCTATAAGAGGAATTTGACGTTGGAGGTTGCGGAGGCGTTCAACAGCTCGTCCACGGCTTCTTTCAACTTCTGCGGATTGCGCGTCAACACCGATTTGCTGATCTGTTTCGCCTGATAAATCGCGTCGAGCGCCGACTCGCCCCTTTCCAGCGCCATATACCCGCGCTCGACGATGCACATCCCCACCATGTAATCGTTCCCGATCAGCCTGAACGACGCCTCAGCCTCCCGGAGCATCGCCTGCCGGTCCGCCGCCGTGTTTCCCGCCAATCGTTCCAACTTCGCCAGTCTGTAAAGCGTAAACGGCACATACAGGTTATCCCCGATCTCACGCAACATCCGGATCGACGTCTGATATGATTGCCGAGCTGTGTCCCACCTGAGCATATCTTCGTAGACGGTTCCGAGCTGCCCGATCGCCTGCCCCTCCGTATACCGGTCCTGTGATTCCTTCAACATCCGGATCGCCTCTTCATACTCTGCGATGGCTTCGATGAGCTTTCCCGTGCGATGCAGAATCCCGGCATGATTCACCAGATCGGCACCTTCCCATGTCCGCTCACCGAACCGCCGGTGAAATGCGATTGCACGTTCGTGCATTGATTGCGCTTCATCGAACCGCTGCTGCATCAGGTAGACGGTCGCCAGATTCGTCAACACCATCCCTGCGCCTCGGAGATCTCCGATTTCCTCGAAGATTCCCAGCGCATGTTCGAGTGTGACCGCCGCATCGTCGAGTCGGTTCTGGGCCCAGAAGATCGAGTTCAGATTTGCGAGTGCCGCCGCCTCGTCCCGACGATTGCGATTCTGGCGATGTATCGTGATAGCCGATTCGATCAGCGGCAACGCTTCTTCGAACCGACCCTCGCTGATGAGGATCGATCCAAGGCGCCCTGCCGAAATCGCCTCTTCGCGCCGATCACCGGTCTGCCGGTGAATGGCGATTGCGTCTTGCATCAGACGTCTGGCTTCAGCCAACTGGCCTTCCCCGAACGCGATCATCGCCAGATTGCTCGTCGCGATTCCCTCCGCCTTCCGGTTCCGCGCGCTGCGATGTAACGCGAGTGCTCGGGCGCAGAATCGGCGTGCATCACCATAGCGTCCGATGGCGCGTAGAACATCAGCCAGCGCCTGAAGGCTGATTGCCTGGTACCGATCTTCGCCGGCCGTCCGGGCTTCCCGGAGCGCGACTTCGAGTTCCTGCACGGCCTCCAGCATCCGCCCCTGCGCGACCAGCACCCGTGACGCATACTCGACGCGCATCCGTATCGATTCGAGTGTGGGATGGTCGACGAGTGCAAAGTACTTTCCGAACAGCTTGCCGGCCTGCAGGATGCTGTAGCCGGCCATCGCCCGAACCGCAGCCGCCAGATAGCACTCGCGTGCCCGTTCCGGATCCCCCGCAGCCTCCCAATGATATGCAAGCTGCGTCAGGAATTCCTGTCGTCGTTCCCGGAACAAGGTGTCGATCACCAGAGCCGCCCGCCGATGGAGGTGGATTCGCGTGTCGGAAGGAATTGCATCGAGTGCAACCTCCCGCTGCTTGTCGTGGACGAACCGCAGGTTGACACCCCATGGTTCGATCAACTGCAATGCGATGAGTTCATCCATGACCTTGTGCAGTTCGATATCCGTGAGGCTGCAGACGCGCGAGAGCAGCCCGGGATGGAACTCGCGGCCCAACACCGATGCCGCATCGAGCGCCTGGCGAGCCACGGCGTTCCGGATTCCCGCGAGCCTTTGCATGACGAGATCCCGAAGCGATCTCGGGAGCACCATCGTCGCATACTCACCTTCGTCTTCTTCTGTTGTCCGGGTCACGACCCGCCACAATCCATCCTCATCCCGCACCAGAAGACGCCGGCTCACAAGCATCCGCATGTATTCCGCAACGAAAAACGGATTGCCCTCGGAGTGACCGGTCAGAAACGAAACCAGTGAACGTGGCGGGGAATCGATCGCGAGCATGTCGCCGACCATCCGCTCGACCTCGTGTTCACCCAACCGCTCCAGACGCACACTCAGAACATGGTCGTTGCCGGCAAACGGATCGAGTTGCTCACCGATCTCTTCGGTGCGATAGGTTCCGAGAATCATCATTCTGAGGTGCGGCATGCGGTGATCGGCCAGGTACCGCAGGAACCAGATGGTCATCGCATCGGCCCATTGAAGGTCATCGATGACCATGAGGAGCGGCTGCCGTTTCGTGAAGATGGCGATCGTATCGGCGAGATACGCCATGGCGCGGTCGCGGGCGGCCTCCTGTGGCAGTTCCTCGGGGTCCGGATACCTGTCCTGTCCCGGAAGCTGCGAAAGGAGAGGTTCGTATTGCGCGAGGACCTTTCCGCGTCGACCCAGCATCCGCTCCGTTGTTTCGATCCCGCCGGTTCTGCATTCCGATGCAATCGCATGGAGCAGAGGAACAAACGGAGACAGCGGTTGAGCGACGAGACGCCCGGAACGGCCTTCAACGGGCGTGATCGCGCCACAATCCGACGCGAGCACGTTGATGTCGCGATCATCCACCCGACGGGTCATCTCCATCGCAAACCGTGTCTTTCCCACTCCGGTTTCCCCGCCGATCAACACCAGTCCGCCGGCTCCCGCAATCAGCCGATCGAGGCGCTCGCGGATCCGTTCCACCCATTCATCGCGTCCAACGAATCCGCTCCGATACAGATACGCCTGCACGTCAGGACATTCGGTCGGAAACGCATCGTCTCCGCCCAGGTTTCCCAACACCTTCGCCACATCATCCGCATACCCGAATCGTTTACGAGGATCTTTCTCGAGCAGGCGCATGACGAGCACATTGAGTTCATCTGGGCAACCATCGACCAGATCGACCGGCGGCACGACGTTTTCATACAATTGGGCCTGAACGATCTGCATGGTCGAAACCTGTTGAAACGGCAGGCAGCCTGTGATCATTTGATACAGGATGCACCCGAGCGAGTACAGGTCGGCTCTCGCATCGACGAACTCGCCCCGGATCTGCTCGGGAGCCATATACACAAGAGTCCCGACGACGATTCCCCCGACATCGATCGCCTCACGGCTCAGCGCACCTGCAAACCGAGTGGCAACGCCGAAATCCACGATCACCGGGATTTCCCCGTCCTGGATCAGGATGTTATCTGGTTTCAGATCGCGATGAACGATCCCCTCACCATGAAGATAACTCAGCGAGCGACAGAGACGACGGACGATCGAGAGCGCACGCTGCAGATGCAGTGGATTGACCCGCCGGGCCTCACGCGGC
The DNA here is from genome assembly GCA_964472395.1 of uncultured bacterium. Classification (GTDB taxonomy): domain Bacteria; phylum CSSED10-310; class CSSED10-310; order CSSED10-310; family CALFER01; genus CALFER01. The sequence goes on from CAYYMM010000019.1 coordinate 30,697, forward strand.
AACGGAGTAACGGACGGAGAGCCGACGGGCGGTCGATCCAGCCGGATCGTCACACCGGCACTTGTATGCGCAGCCTCCTGTTCCGACGGCTCTCCTTCGGCCTGCACCATGAGGTCTCGTTCCAGTTTCTGCGTAATGGGTCGCGATGCGCAATAGGTGTAAAGCGTTGAGCCATCAAGCAGATCCATGGCATACCACGGCTTGCCTTCATCGAGACCCTCAGCCAGAATCTGTACGATGCCCGGATGCCGCAGCCGTGCCAACGACCGGATCTCGCGTCGGATGTTTGCCAGTTGCTCCTCGTTGATCACACTGACCGTCTTGAGCGCGACGATCCTGCCGGAATCGCTATCCTGAGCCCGATAGACCACACCCATGCCGCCACGTCCCAACACCTGTAGAATACGATATCGACCGATCATCCCCGGGAGGGGTATCACCGGCGACTGCATGGACGGGAGTGACTCGGGAGGCATCGAAGGAAGCACGCGAAGTTAACGGATTTCGAGTCCGAGATCGACGAGAAGTGTTATCTGATTTTCGAGCACCTGGATTTTGGGGATGTCGATATTGAGCAGATCGATCCGGAACGGAGTCTTATCCCTGTTCTCGATGAGCAGTTTCTGGATTTCTTCCTTGAGTTTGTACTCGATCATTCCGGGAAGTTCCTGTTTGAGAAACGTGACGACGTATTCATCGAATTTCGGATTCCCGCTCAGGCCGGTCACCTCGATCGAATCGATCGTGAGCGCGCCCTGTCTGAATACCGGGATACCCGTCATGAGCGCATCGAAATCCTCAGAAAGGCCCACACAGGATTCTCCGATTTCACGACCGATCGCTCCGTAGAAGTGCGTTTTGATCCGCAGCCGCCCGGCGCCCATCGAGACGACCGGATCGGACAGAAACGCGCTCATGCACGGCGTCGATGCATCGCCGAAGAGATAGTAGCGACCGTTTTCCTTGAACACTTCCGTTTCCAGGATCTTCTGGATCGCGGAGGCATGAATCCGGAGCTCCGTTCCGGCATATGCCGAGTTCAATGCTACTATCAGCATCGGTGTGAATCGGCAGAGAACACGAACGAACGATCGCATCATGTCTGACCCCTTTCTCGCGACATGGCCGCGCAATTCGTCAGATTAGCATGAGCGAGCGCGATTGGCACCATTTCTGCACTTGAGGAAGCGGCTGTATTTGGCTAAAAGGGATTGGTCTGTTTTGAGCATGTATCGATCGGATGGAGCCGCCTGGAGCGACTTGATCGGGTCGAAAGGACCGAACTGGAGGTATTCATGAAAGTCGGACTGATCGGATTGCCCGGTTCAGGCGTGACAACACTGTTCTCGCTGTTTACCGGTCGCAACTATACGGACCTCAGTCAGAACGCCAAATCCGAAGTCAATCTCGGGGAAACCAAAGTCCCCGATACGCGCATCGACGAGCTGGCGAGGATATTCAACCCGAAAAAGAAGGTGTATGCGACCATCGAGTTTGCGGATGTCCCGGTCGAACTCGATGCTTCCGGATCTTTCTCAACCGGCACCGTCAATCACTTGCGCAACATGGATGCGCTCGCGGTCGTGATCCGTGCCTTCGACAATCCGGCCGTGCCGCATCTTAAAACGACCGTCGACCCGCTTCGCGATTTCCGGTCGATCTGTGACGAGGCACTCCTGACGGATCTGCTCCAGATCGAAAAGAAAGTCGAACGAATCACGAAGGAAGGGCGGATCAAATCGCGTGAAGGCGAGCTCTTCACGAGACTTAAATCTCAGTTGGAGGCATCGCAGCCGATCCGCGACATGGGACTCACCGCCGACGATGAAAAAGAACTTGCGGGATTCCGGTGTTTCACCCAGAAACCATGGCTCGTGCTCCTGAATACCGATCAATCCGGCGGAATTCCCATTCAACCAGTCGTGGATGCCTGCGCGGCGGCCTCGATTCCATGCATGTCGATTCAGGCCGAGATGGAGCGCGAGATCAGCGAGCTGTCGCCTGAGGAGCAGGCAGAGTTTCTCAGGGACATCGGTGTCGATGCCGGCGCGCGTGCCCGGTTCATTCAGGCCGCCTACAGCTTGCTCGATCTGATTTCGTTTCTGACCGTCGGCGAGGACGAATGCCGCGCCTGGCCGGTGCAGCGAAACAGCGATGCCGTCACCGCGGCCGGGAAGATTCACACGGATCTGGCGCGTGGCTTCATCCGCGCGGAGGTGATTTCGTATGAGGAGTTCATGGCGGCCGGTGACATGAACCGTGCGAAGAAGGCCGGCAAACTGAGACTCGAGGGGAAGAATTATATCGTTCAGGATGGCGACATCCTGAACATCCGGTTCAGTGTATGACAATCCCGGCATGGACACCGGGAAGGGACTTCAGACTTTGAGAAAGGAAGCAGTTATGCGGAAAATGATCGGAATCGTCGTGCTGCTCGTTATGTGGCTGAGCGCTTCCGCATTCGGAGCGCAATGGGTGCCGCTCGGAACAGACCGGGCCGGCGCCGAACCCGTCATCCGGACCCTCAGTGCGGACCGGAACGGCGCTACGCTGGAAGTGCAGCTTCCAGGATTCTATGTGTCGGAAATCGACCGGAACGGCCGGCGGTTTCAACGGATCGATATACCCGGTGGGACGAGTGCCGTCACGCCCGGAACTCCGAATCTCCCGCGACTGATCACCCGGATCGGCCTGCCGGACACCGGATCGGCAATCATCAATGTCACACCGATAGAGGTCGTGACTTTGGATGGTTACACCGTCGAACCAGTCCAGCTTCCGACCACGGATCTCGATGCACAACCCGAGTTCGTCATCGACGAGACGCTGTATCAGTCGACCACCGATTGGCCATTGAAACAGGCGGAACTGAGTACACCCGCGATCTGGCGCGATGTCCGGATCTCGGATTCATCGATCTACCCCCTCACATGGAACGCATCGACACGGGAACTCAAAATCGCGAAAAAGATGCACGTTGAGGTCCGATTCACCTCCACCTCGTCCGAAAACGAGAAAATCCGCACAACCTGGCTGGTGTCCCGCAACTATGACCGGATGTATCGAGCATCGATCGTGAATTACGATGCGATGGGATTTTCGACGCGGAACCGGGACACCAACGTCCGCTACATCATGATCGCAGCGGATTCTCTGATTCCAGCGATTCAGCCGCTCGCGGACTGGTGGAACCTGGCGGGGATCAAGACGGTCATCCGCCCTGTCAGCGAAGTCGGAACGACGACGGATGCCGTCAAAGCCGAGATTCTCGAGTATTACAACACTGAAAATACGGAATATGTACTGCTGGTCGGCGAGACGAATCAGGTGCCGATCTGGTCGTTCTCGCACAGTGGTGACGAGGGCGTCGGCGACTTCGACTACTCGTGTCTCGAAGGCGGTGACTGGGTTCCCGAAATCGCGATCGGCCGGATTCTCCACGCGGATCCCGATAAGGTCAGCCATATTGTGGCCCGAACACTGAATTATATCTCGAATCCTCCGGACGACGGCTGGCTGGAACGGACGATGCTGGCGGCCCATGAAGAGGAGTATCCGGGCAAGTACACGCAGTGCAAGAACGAAATCAAGAACTACGCCTATGCGATTCAGACTCCGGTTTTCGACACGTATTATCCGCCTGAGGGTCAGACGCACGCTCAGGTCGTCGCGGCCATGATCGCCGGACGAGGTCTGATCAATTACCGCGGCCACGGGGACAATCAGGAATGGTCCTGGAGTCTCGGATGGGTCAATTCCGATATCCATTCTCTGGCAAACGGCACACACACCCCGATCGTGCTCAACATCTGCTGCAACAACGCCTGGATCGACAGTGCGAGCGAAACGCTGTCGGAAGCCTGGCAGAATGCCGGAGCGAGCGGTGAAGGCGGCGCGGTGGGCAACATCGGCGCTTCCCGTCCCTCCTACACGGTCGAAAATCATGATTTCGACAAGGAAATGTTCAAGGCGATTTTCGATGACGGCATCACCCGGTTCGGCGATGCGGTCAATGTCGGCAAGACATTCACCTCCGGCATGAGCTCTGCCGGTCAGTACAATTCGCGCATCTATTTCCTGTTCGGCGATCCCGTGCTCGACATGAGCACCAACGGATTGTTCACGATGGATGTCGAACACCTCCCGACCGTTCCGATCGGAGGTAGTGATTATATGGTCACCGTGACGCACTCCGGTTCGCCGGTGGAAGATGCAATGGTCTGCATCCGGAAGGGTGAGGAATTGTTCGAAGTCGGCTATACGGACAGCACCGGACACGCGACGCTTCCCGCACTCCTCACGAGCGGAGGCATGATGGACCTGACGATCACGGCTCATAACTATGCTCCGTTCACGGATGCCATCATCGTCGAAGCGATCGGTTGCGGCGCGATCATGATGGATCATACAGTTTACAATTGCGATCAACAGGCGATGATCCGCGTCTGGGATTCGGATCTCAACGTCAATCCCGCCTCCCCGGATACATCTTCGATCCAGATCCATTCGGATTCCGAACCGGTCAACGAGACCGTTACGATCACGGAAACCGGCCCGGACACCGGAGAATTCCGCGGATACATTCAGACCTCCTCATCGCTCTCAGGCCCGGGATATCTCCTGATCAGCCACGAGGATTCGATCGTTGCGCAATACAACGATGCGAATTGCGAAGGCGCACCACGTGTTGTGACCTACACCGCCACAGCGGATTGCGATGGTCCTCAGATCAGCGGACTCACCGTCAGCGATCTCGGGATCAATACCATCACCATCAGTTGGACCACCGAGGAAGTATCGGACACGGTCGTGACTTACGGCACCTCCTCACCGCCTTCAATCGTCGTTTCAAATCCCCGTCTGTTGACGGATCATTCCGTGACAATCGATACGCTGGAGGGATGCACGGAATACTTCTTCGAGGTTTCCTCGACGGATGGAGCGGGTAATATCGCGATCGATGATAATGGAGGCAGTTACTATCAGTTCACGACTCTCCAGCTCGTGACCCTTTTCAGCGCGGATATGAACAGCGACCCGGGCTGGACATACCAGCCTCAATGGGCTTTCGGTCACCCGACCGGTTCCGATGGCGACCCCTCATCCGGATTCACGGGCGACAATGTTGTCGGATACAATCTGAGTGGATCCTATGGCAACAACATGAGCGCGCTGTATGTAACGACCAATTCGTTCGATTGCTCGGGTGCCAGTCAGGCGTATCTGAGCTTCCAGCAGTGGCTCGGCGTGGAAAGCGCGACATACGATCATGCCACCGTCGAGATCTCGACGAACGGCGGGACGAGTTGGAACAGCGTCTGGTCGCACGCGGGCGGCTCGGCACAGCCATCCTCATGGACGCTGGTCAGTTACGACATCAGTTCGTGGGCTGCAGGCCAGAGTGATGTCAAACTGCGGTGGGGCATGGGTCCGTCCGATGGTTCGGTTGTGTATTGCGGATGGAACATCGACGATGTGACCGTCTCATACACAACCCCCTGCAACGTCCCGCTGCTCGTCCACGGATCGCACGTGGTCGATGATTCGATGGGGAACAACGACGGTGAGATCAATGCGGGTGAGTCGATTCTGCTGAGTCTGACGCTGGACAATCAGGGCATCGATGCGACCGGTGTCGAAGCGACGCTGATCACGAGCAACCCTCATGTCACGATCACGCAGGCCGTCTCGACATTCCCGGACATCCCACAGAGCGGCATGGGAACCTCGGATGCACTCTATGCATTCACCGTGAGTGCTGAAGCGACTGATGGAGAAGCGATTCCGTTCACGATTTCCTGGACCACATCGGAAACATCGGGATCCTCGTCTTTCGCCGAGATGATCGTGTCGCCGGCGCTTGCTTGCGGAGGTCCGCTTGTTCTGGATGCGGATGGGGACAACGACGGTATTCTGGATCCTGGCGAGTCCGCTGCGATCATGGTGAGACTGTCGAACACGGGTAACGGCGCGGCGCACGATGTGTCCGCGACCATGACCTCGGATCAGCCCTCCTACATCACAATCAACGATGACTCAGCGACGTTCCCGGACATCATGGGCGGCGGGAGCGAAGCATGTAATGCACCTTACTACAACGTCTCGGTCGATCCCTCGATCCCGGATCACACGATGGTGACCTTCACACTCGACATCGATGCCGAAGGATATACCGCCTCATGCAATTTCATGCTCGAGGTAACCTCCAGCGATTTTGCGAAGCGGATCGAATGGAACATGGACACGGATCCGGGCTGGACCGCCGACCCGAACTGGGCCTGGGGCGATCCGGCCGGAACCGGCGGCGATCCGCAGAACGGTTTCACAGGGACGAATGTGTACGGCTACAATCTGACTGGTACGTATGAAAACAACATGACCGAGAAGCATCTGACATCGACCGTGATCGACTGCTCGTACATGGCTGACGTGGAAGTCCGGTTTCAACGGTGGCTCGGTGTCGAAAGCGCAACGTTCGATCATGCCGCTTTCAAAGTTTCGTCGAATGGTTCGACTTGGACAACCATCTGGAATCACACCGGATCGAATCTGAATGAAACGGCCTGGTCCGCTCAGACCTTCGATATTTCGGCGATCGCTGACGGGCAGCCGTCTGTCTATCTGCGATGGACGATGGGAACGACGGACAGTTCGGTAGTGTATTGCGGTTGGAACATCGACGATGTGTCAATCTGGGCGAGAACTGGATCCCCGGCGGACACCCCGACTCCTGCTCCGCCGACGAACACTCCGACCATCACTCCGACGCGGACCGCGACACGCACGCCAACGATCACACCGACCATAACTCCGACCCGCACTCCGACACCTCCCCCTCCTCCGACGAACACACCGACCATTACACCCACCACAGCACCCACTCACGATCCGACGCCGACAACACCGCCGTCGGCAACCCCGACAGCGGATGTACCGACCGCGACACCGACAACCGGTCCGGGAACGAAGGGTATGGAACTGATCATGACCGATCCTGAACTGACCGCCGGTGAGGAGTTCTATCTCCACTTCTACCTGCACAATCCCGATCAGACACCGTATGAAGCGGATGTGTATCTCCTTTTGGGTGTCTACGGCAACTACTGGTGCTGGCCGAGTTGGAAGCCCGTCACGGAAGGTCTCGATTTCCGCAACATGACAGTCGGAGCGGGGCAGTCCGTGCATGAAGACGCGTTGAAATTCGACTGGCCGACGGGAGTCGGTTCGGCGGATGGATTGGCGTTTTACGGGTGTCCGTTCGAACCCGGAACCTGGACGATGATCGGTGACGTTCAGGTCATCACCTGGAGCTACATGTAGGATCTGACAGGACGAACAAGGAGGGCGCGGCAAGTCCGCGCCCTTTTTTTATTCCAGTTATCAGTCCGATCTCTGTCGCTGTTCATTAGAGGGTCCATCCGGATATTTGACATCAGTAGTTTCCTCTCATACCCTTTTTTGACGTCGACAGGTTCACTCGTTGGCCTCTTGTTCCAATCACTGGAGACTCCATGCGCAGAACCGCCGTCATTCCGATCATAATCATCCTGTTCGCCGCGGCGATCCGTCTTCCCTATCTGTATGACATCCCTCCGTTCGGTGGCGCCAACGAAAATGTCATCGCGCTCGATATCCTTCAGGGCCGACACTCGCTGATCAATCAATACCCCCACATCGGATCGCTCTCACCCTATCTCGTTGCAGGGTTTCTGGCGGTTCTGGGGCATCATTGGTACGTGGTCCGACTCGTGCCGTTTCTCTTCGGGCTTCTGACCGTTCTGCTGACCTTTCTTCTCGGGAAGGATCTGTTCGACCGATCGACCGGCTGTCTTGCGGCCATTTTCATGAGTGTTGCGTTTTACCATGTTGTATTCACGAGTCATTTTCCCTGGTCGAACAACCTGACCCCGTTTTTCACCACCGCCTTTCTGTTCAGTCTGCATCACCTGATGCGTGCGCCGAACCGCTCCAACGGAGTGCTCTGGAGCATCCCCTGCGGCCTCTCATACGGGCTTGGACTGCAATCTCATCCAGAGGTTTCCGTGCTGTTCCCGGTCATCCCGCTCGCTTTCATCCTGAGCGAAAAGCATCTCTTCCGATGGCTCATGCGCCCTTCGTTCTTCACGCTTGGCTTCTTCGCGCTCGTCGGCTACGCCAACATGATTTACTACAACATCGCATCCCGGATGCAATCCGTTTCGTTCGGTCTGACCTACCCGCAATACGCGCTTGTCGAACGCTACACGCCTGCCGCGATTCTGACGAATCACGGACGGGCAACCCTGCATCTGGCCCGTATGTATCTAGGTTTCCCCGACGATACGCTTTCCTGGATTCACTATGCACAGCATCCCGCCATTCTGTTTTTCTGGGTCGCCGTCATCACGGGATTGGTGTTCGCGTTCCGTCGACGCATCCTGCTCGTACCGCTGGCGTTCCTGTCTGCGCTGATCCTGATCCCTCTGGCCAATCGGACTTACAATTTTGCACTCGGGCGGTATCTCGTCTTTCTGTTCCCGCTTGCCTCGATTCTGATCGCGCTAGCAATGACAACCATCGCTGACCATGCCCGCTCGATCTCAAAAAAGCTACTCCGGGTATCCGCCGTGAGTCTTGTTTTAAGCGCGCTGGTTTTCTTCATCGTCTTTCCGATCAACGGAATCCGAACTTACTATGCAGAGCAGATCCGGCTGGGTGAAACGAGCCGTCCCTACTGGAATCTGAAGACGATCGCGGACACGTATCGGAACCGATCGTCGTTGATCTTTGTGGACGACGCGTTGCCCTGGGGTTTCAACATGACCCAGTTTCTGCGTGAGGACGGCTTCCAGGCCAGGCTCCTGTATTGGGACGACCCGCGCAAGCCGCCTTTCGACGATCTGAAGTTCCATTCTCAGATCGCCGCGGCCTTCAAGGCAAGGCCCGATCGGGCTGTTCTGGCAATCCTTCACGAGGAAAATGTCCCATCCTTCCTGAATCGAGTGCCGGTCGCCCGAATCGGTGCCAATTTCGATTTCACGACCGTATCCGGCTGGCAGAACATGGCCCGCGTGCTCGAAATCGGAGGCCCGAAGGACACCGCGTGGCTCAACGCCGCGCTGATTCCCGCCAGGCTTGCGGAATCCGGACGTTTGATCTTCCAGGATCGGGGAGGATATTGGGCGCTTCCTTCGGGACATCCGCTCCGATTCCCACCCCGGATCACCGCCGATCCTCATTCATCCTCCGCTTCCATCATCTGGGATGCAGGTGAACGAATCGCTTGCACGACCATGAAGGCGACCGTTGCCGGAACCGATTACATCGATCCGGGCGATCCCGATGACGCGCCTCCCGCAATCGCCCGGGACGACACCGGCGACCCCCTTGTCCTGTTCATCTCTCGGTGGTCCGATCGCCGGCAGATCGTTCGCGCGCGCCCCGCGTCCGTCTTCGGGCCGTATCCCCGGCTGTCGACTGTCACGGATCTGCCTGACACAGCCGGTCGGTCCATCGCAACGGCGATCGGTCCCGGACCGATCTACCCTGCCTCCGTTCTCACCGAACACTCGCTCGTCCTGATCGACTCGCTCGTCTCCGCCTCACCCGAGATCCGCTTCATCGACACTCCGGTTGAGGGGATCCCGGCCGCACAGGATACGACATGTCAGATCGGAACGGATGGTGCCGTCGACATCGCGTTCCCCGATTGTTCCGGTGTCCTCCACTGCCGTTTTGACGCAATGGGCTGGCAGATCACACGGCACGATATCCCGGATCCCGACCGGATCGTTTTTGACGCCTCGGGAAATCCGCTCGCCATCAATTTCGAAGACACTGTCCGGATCGACATCGACCCGACCCGCGAACCGCAAACGATTTACCGGACTGAAACACGCTCTTTTTCCGCGGTCGCGCTCGATGCCCCATCCGATCGAACGGGTGTCGCGATCCGTTCCAACAACCGCCCCGTGCTGGCGCTTCAGGAACCATCCGGACGCATCCGGTTTCTCGAGACCGCCCGAACAATTCGGGCCACCCCGAAACGAATCGGTTTCGGACAGATCCGGCAGACCGCCGTTAACGTCCTTCAGACAACCATCACGATCGACAATCCGGACAGGGAGACGCTGTGGGATGTGTATGTCGGGACCGTTTGCAGCGACGGTTCCGTGCGCTATTTCCCCGACTGGACGCCGACCCCGCATCCGATGCGCACGACGATTCCGATCGGACGAAGCCTCCCCGAAGATCTCGCGATCGACATCCGTCTCGAACCGGGACAAATACCCTGTCAACTGTTTGCCTTCGCTGCACTGCCGGGCACGCTCTACCCGGTCGCGGACGGCGAACGGCTCGTGATCACGTTCGGCGCTTCGTCAGCGCCACCTGTCTCGACCGAGTTGCAGGAGTGACTCCTAATTCAGGATAACGTTTTGTATCGCCACCCCGACCGGCTCGGGGTCATCGGAATCGCTGCACTGCGATCGGAAGAAGAGGGGTTCGACAGTCAGATCGACGCGGACGATGGTTTGAGATGGGTTCAGGTTGCCGGAGAGAGGAATTTGTAGGCAGAAACGCTCCGTTGAGACAGTCTCGGTGAGGAGCAGCTTCCCTCCGATCGATATGCGCAGTGTCTGCGGTTCGGGCATGCATCGGATATCGCGCACCCCCTGGATCAACAGTCGCGTAGCGCCTGGAATTCCGGGGATCAGAAGAGTCGATTTCGGACTGGACCAGATCGGTTCGGTCGCAACGGCCCTCGAGTGAAAACCGCTGTCCGGAAGCCAGTTCGCATACTCAATATCGCGCACGCTGAAACTGAGTTTCCGGTTGTCTTCGGTGCCGAGACATTCCGAAGGAACGAAGAATCGATCGGCGGAAAACAGCAGCCAGCGCATCGAGTTCATCAGGGGGACTGCAGGCAAACCGATCAGCGGGTTCCGGTTGAATTCCAGCGGAGACACGACAGCCGTCATTTCGAACTCCGGGTTTGTGACAGTCCGGGTCGTCAGCACGCGATCCTCGCAGGACAGGGTAATGTCGATACTGCCTCCGGGAAGACAGGACGGGTTCGTCGTGCCGGTTACGCGGAGCAACATCGGACGGACCGGATCCGTCATCTCGATTGTGCTCGAAACCATGCTCCATCGTCCCGAAGCCGATGCATTTTCAGAAGGATCGAACGGATGCCAGCCCTTTGCAAACCGCGGATGGAATGATCGCATAAGCGCATATTCGGAACGAATCAGTCGCCAGTCTCCGGAGGAAGGATCCGGCTTAACCGTTCCTGGTGATCCCGGTGCCGCTTCGAATCGGACGAATTGCGAGTGATCAAGCGGCGGAACGATAAGAAGAAACTCCATGCACGATCCCCCGTCAAAAACCCGAACGGGATATCCCAGATCGATCCGGGAGATCTCATTCCCTGCATCATCCGCGATTCTCAAATGCGGAATGCCATGCTCCGGAGACTCGGGCCAGCTCAGCTTCGCTTCGACCGGACTCCCCACCGGTATGAAGCGCGAACCGTCCGGCGCAACGGGGTGACCGGGAATGTTCAGCAGGTCAAGGGTGATGGGGTCGGCGGTGGATGATCCGGCATGGAGCGGTGTCGCGGCCAGAATCAACACACCGAGTATGATGCCGAGGGGGTTCCCTCGAATGGGTTGCCGGTTCACCGGGATACTCGATCGGAACATGGCTCAGTTGCTGCGTGTCGCGCCGGGACGACCGGGCAGGAGCAGATTGAGGGTGACGCCCAGGATCCCCGCGAGACCGATGCCTCGAAGCGTGAACTCGCCGGCGGAAAACGACATGCCGCCGATACCGAACACCATAATCAGGGCGACGATCGCCATGTTTCTGGGTTCGGTCAGGTCCTGGCCCGCCTTCACCAGACTGTTCAGACCGATCACCATGATTGCGCCGAACAGCAGGAGCATGATGCCGCCCATGACCGGAACCGGGATTGTCTGGAGAAGCGCGCCGAGTTTTCCGACGAAGGCGAGCAGGATGGCGGTGATGGACGCCCAGGTCATGATCGCCGGGTTGAAGACGCGCGTCAAGGCGACCGCTCCGCTGACTTCCGAGTAGGTCGTGTTGGGCGGACCTCCGAGCATCGACGCGATGGAAGTGGCCAGACCGTCCCCGAGCATCGTACGGTGGACACCGGGATGTTTCAGATAATTCCGACCCGTGATCGAACCGATGGCGATGATGTCGCCGAAATGCTCGATGGCCGGTGCAATCGCGACCGGAACGATGAACA
>CAYYMM010000019.1:42956-46998 GCA_964472395.1 uncultured bacterium
GCCAGTTCCATTGTGGAAACGTGAAGTTCGGCATGGCGAACCAGGGCGCCGATGTGACTCGCGTGAAATCGACCAGTCCGAGAAAGACGGAGAGCAGATATCCGACGGCGACACCGCTGAGAATCGGAACGAGCCGGATCAGTCCGCGTCCGAGCAGCAGGGCAGCGATCGTGACGGCCAGCGAGATCATCGATACGATCAGCGCGGTTTTCTCAGGCACCAGCACCGCCGATCCGTCACCGGTTTTTCCCAGTGCCATATTGACCGCGACGGGTGCCAGGATGAGACCGATGACCATGATGACCGGGCCTGTGACGATGGGCGGGAGCACCCGGAGCAGCGCATCGGGACCGCGCCAGTAAATCAGGGCGCTGAGAACCACATACACGATTCCTGCGGCCGCGAGACCACACAAGGTTGAGGGGATGCCCCATGTCTGGACGCCATAGATGATCGGTGCGATGAAGGCAAACGACGATGCCAGAAAGACCGGGACGGAACCTCGTGTGATGACCTGGAAAATCAATGTTCCCAGACCCGCTGTAAAGAGCGCGACGTTGGGATCCAGGCCGGTCAGAAGAGGGACCAGCACGAGCGCGCCGAAGGCGACGAAGAGCATCTGCGCGCCCAGCAGGCCGTCTCTGAAACGAAACGCATAATCCGCACTCCGCATCACATCGTTCATGAGTGACTCCTTTTCACGGCGTGCGCCTGAGTTTCAACCGTCATGCAGGTCAGCCGCGTGATCGCCTCGAACACAACCGGATTGAGTGTTTCGGGGGTATCCGAGACCATGTGGAGATGCTGGTAGGGCTGCTTCGCAACGATGAACATGTTCGTGACACCCGCCCTCTGGAAAGCCTCGGCGTCCGCCCCGCCCGCCACATGGTCGGCACAGGTATCCGGAATCCGGAAAAACCGGGCGTTCAGATCATCCCAGGTCGTGAAGAAATCCGGATGATGCTTCCGGCCGCGCGTATCGAGCCCGATTCCGGCGCCCATGCAGTCCAGATTGTACATGCCGACCGTTCGTTCGAGGGGCCAGGGGGGATGCGCGCCATAGTACAGAGAGCCGACGATACCGGTTTCCTCGGCGCCAAATGCGATGAAAATGATCGTCCGGGGATGCGGCCGACGGGACAACTCGGCGGCGATTTCGAGCAGCGCCGACACACCGGATGCATCGTCCTGCGCACCATGGAAGATGACGGACTCGCCCTGAATACCGACATGATCCAGGTGGGCACCGATCACGATCGCCTCGTCCGAGCGTTCGGGATCGCTCCCCTCCAGTACACCGATCACGTTCCAGCAGGTTCCGTTTCGGTCCGGAGCAGCCTCGATGTCGATCTCGAGTTCGCCCGCGACAGCACCGCTCGCCACCTCACCCAGACAATCGATCCGGTACTGACGCGACGCCAGCGAATCGGGGGGGCCGGAAAACAGTGACATACCGAAGGCCGACGACAGGACGATCATGGGAAAGCCAGGCAGCGGCTGGGAATCTTCCATGAGGCTGGCGGAGAGGCGGTCCGGGTCGGGGTGATTCGGGTTGTGCAGGACGGCCAGGCCGATCGCACCTTTTTCTTGATATTGACGGCCTCGGGCCCGAGGCAATTCTTGAGGTTTGTCCTTGGCGAAGGGGGCGGGGTGTTTGAAATCCAGAGCGATCCGGCCGGTCAGGTCGACGGCGAGTTCATCACCCGGCCCGTCCTGCCGCCCATATCCGACGAAGGTGAGGGGTGCTCGGATCCGCGCACCATCTGTGAGGCCCCTGCAGATGAAGTCGACGCCGAGGTTCAGGGGATGGATCCGACCGTCGGGAGCGTGAAAACGGACCTCCGCGCGGGCGATCCGGTTCGTTTCGAGCGGGAAGTGCTGGCGGAATGCACCGCTGTCGCCGAGGGGTTTCAGGCCGAGGCGAGAAAATTCGGATTCGACGTGGCGGCTGGCGAGTTCATAGCCGATGTCGCCGGGCATCCGACCGCGCATATCGGGGGCGGCGAGAATCCGGACATGGTGCATCAATCGATTCGCGGAGATTGCAACAGGCATTGAGAGCAGAGTTTCGGTGGACGACATGAAGGGATCCTCCTTTGAAGATTCCTAGTGCATCGATGGGGTTGAGTCAAGAAGGGGATGGGGTTCGGTGTGCAGGTTTCTCAGGAGAATCGTTGTATAATGGAGGAAGTTCAATTGGAGAAGGAGGGCGGTATGCGGACAGGCAAACGAATCGCGATGGTGATGATGCTGGGAGTATTGATCTGGGCGGCGGGGCACGTATATGCACAGGAAATCGATCTGACGCTCGTCATGCCGGGTGTCTCGTTCTCTCCGGGTTACTCCGTCTACCTGAATCTGGACATCGATAATTCCGGTCCGACTTTCGTGTCTGCCGACGTCTTCGTCGCGCTGACCGTCGGTACCGGCAATTACTGGTTCTTCCCGAGCTGGACTCAGTATCCGCCCTCGATCGACTGGCTCGATCTGGACATTCCCGAGCAAACTCAGGTTACCGAAACCATCCTCCCGGAGTTCATCTGGCCCTCGGGGACGGGTTCGTTTTCGGGCGCGCAGTTTCTGGCCGCCGTTGTCAGCGACGGGACGCTCGTGAGCGATCTCGCCGAGATCACGTTCGGATGGTCTGAGGCGGCGACGCCGACGCCGGACCCCTCATCCCGCATTCAGCCCGGCGATTTGGAATACATCGGCGCATTCCGGCTGCCCGGCGGCGAGACCCCTCCTCTGACGTTTGCGTATGGAGCGAACGCGATGACGTTCAATCCGGACGGAAATCCGGGAGGAGGCGCGGGGACGCTTCCGGGATCGCTCTTCATCACCGGCCATGACCGACAGGCATGGGGCACCCTGCCGGACGGCGGACAGATTGCCGAGGTGACCATTCCCGAACCGGGGATGTCGGGATCGCCTGACGGATTGCCGATGGCCGAGTTCGTTCAAGATTTCCACAATGCACTCGCGGGACATTTCACCGAAATGGAGGAGATCCCGCGGATCGGCATGGCGTATCTGGATCATCCCGACACGGGCGCGTTGCTGCATATCGGCTGGGGCCAGCACATGCCTCCGGATCCCGCGCCGGCGACGCATGGCTGGATCCAAACCACGCTCGGTGTTCCGAACTATCAAGGCACCTGGTTTATCGGCAACTATGATTTCAACAGCGTCAACGGATACCTGTTCACCATTCCGCAAGCCTGGGCGGATGCGCACACCGGCGGGAGGATGCTGGCGACGGGTCGTTTCAGGGATGGCGGCTGGTCGGGCATGGGCCCTGCGCTGTTCGCGTATCGACCCTGGCTGTCCGGAGGGGCAGCGCCGGCCTCCGGAACACATCTCGAGGTAACACCGCTGATGCTGTATCAGGATTCTTACACATCGGAAGAAATCGTGCGATGCATGGCGGGATATCAGCATCCGGATGAATGGGAGGGGGGCGCGTGGCTCACGGCATCCGGAGGGCGGACAGCGGTCGTGTTTGCGGGGACCAAGAGTAATGGAGCGAAGTATTGGTATGGATACCTCCATCCGGGCGGCCCGCAACTCCCGTGCGTCGATACGAATATCACGGATTTCGTGACCTGCCGTCAGGCGGATGGTTCACCGTGTCCATCCGAGGATTTTGCGGGATGCTGTGATGAAACAGGCGGCGGCTGCATCAGTCTGCGAGGCTGGTGGAGCACGCATTTCGATGCCGAGATCATTTTTTATGATCCGGCGCAATTCGCGCAGGTCGCGGCGGGAACGATCGAACCGTGGCAACCTCAGCCGTATGCCGCGCTGGACATCGACGAACATCTGTATCTGAACCCGGCCGGGATCGATTTGGAATCACTGGGCTGGGGCGATCAGCGGCGGTATCGGATCGGAGATGTCGCGTACGATGCGGCACACGGGTTTCTCTATGTGATCGAACTTTTCGCGGACAACGCCAAACCCATCGTACACGTCTGGCAGGTGGAGTAATCCCGGACACTGAGCTTGTCGAAGTGTCCGTGATTGGACGAAGTCCCCGGACACT
>CAYYMM010000020.1:0-45644 GCA_964472395.1 uncultured bacterium
AATATCTGACGGCACAAACCTATCAACAGACCTTCATTCCGGAATCTGTGTCGGAGCAGATTGTCCGTTTGATACGATCGGCCGGATCGATGATCAGAGATTATCCGGTAGTTATTCTGTATGTTTTGGGACCATTGATCTATTGGATCAGATATCGGAACAATCGATCATTCGGAATGCTCACCATCGCTGTTGTGGTGACGCTAGGTGCGCTGTCATGCAAAACATTCGATCCCGAAAACTGGGACTTCCAAGGATATCTGCTTCCACTGATATGGATCGGAGCCTATTCACTAGCTGAATTGACGGGTGAAACGATGATAAATCGTCACGCACCGGTTGCGATTACCGCGGCGATGGGCATGATTCTGATTTGTGGGGTATGTTTTTTCCACGGCATGAATGACTGGTTTAGGTCTTCGGAACGCGATCTGGCACGCGACTACGCTCGGGGATTTCTGATTGACAGATCTGCCGACGCGCTCCTGCTCATGCGCAGCGATGCATACTATCCTGTATTGTATCTGGAGACAGTCGAAAAGCTGAATTCGACCGTGAACGTCTTTTCCCGTAACTACATTCGCAGGAGCGGAACATCAAAACGCCTGTCGCAACGCCTCAGTGCAAGGAGTATCGATTGCGGTGCCGGGGCAGAATCGGGCGTCACAGTAGCAGGAATTGTTCAGTCGAATCTTGATGTCCGGGAAATTGCCTGGGAGTTGGCGGATGATCCGGTACCCGCTACCCAAAAACCGATTCTGTACGGCCCTGTTTTTGTGTGGGGATCCGAGAGTCGCATGAGTCGGGAGTTGGAAGTGTCCCGATTCGCGCGATATTGCACTGAGGAAATTGTCGATTGGCATGCTCGGGAACAACTTGGAATGATGTGGTACAATCGCGGTACCGCATTGCTTGGGCAGGAAGCTTGCGCGCAAGCTATCCGCGAGTTCGGATGCGCGCTGAAACTCTCGCCATTCACCCCGCGATATCTCAATAACTATGCTATTGCCCTGGCATGTGCCGGAAGAAACCGGGATGCACTGGAGATCCTCGATCGACTGCAGAGCGTTCACCCCGGACATCCAGGACTCGAACACAACAAAGCACTGATCATGGAGAGACTCAATGAACAGAAACAAGATCGATATTTCGGTAGTGGTTCCGTTGTTCAATGAAGCGGGTAATATAGAGCCCCTCCATACGGCGTTGCGAACGGCACTGGACAAGACGGGTAGGCCATTCGAGATTGTTTTTGTTAATGACGGGAGCACCGACGATACCCTCTCTATATTGACTCAGATTGCGTTGTCGGATGAACACGTTACCGTCGTCTCTCTTTCCGGTAACTCAGGCCAGACCGGCGCGCTCGCAGCGGGATTTGATCATGCGCAGGGACGAATCGTGATCAGTATGGACGGTGATCTTCAGCATGATCCGGCTGAGATTCCGATATTTCTTGAGGGGATAGACGAGGGATATGATATTGTCAGCGGTTGGAGAAAACACCGGATCGATCCTTTCTTTTCCAGAAAGCTGCCCTCCCGGATCGCGAATTCCCTGATGGCAAAAATCTCCGGGATCGATTTGCACGATTTCGGAACCACTTACAAAGCTTACCGGCGGGAGGTGCTACAGAACGTACATCTGTATGGTGAATTCCATCGCTTCATCCCCGCGCTGGTTGAGGGGATGAGGATCCGCATAAAAGAAGTTCCCATCCGTTCAATCCCCCGAAAGGAGGGAAAGTCTAACTACAACATCAGTCGCACCTTCACGGTGTTCTTCGACTTAATCCGTATCCGCTTCCTCACTCGATACCTCAACCGTCCGTTAAAAGTGTTTGGGACCATGGGCGGGATCCTCGGATTGATTGGATTCTGCATTGCTTTCTATCTCGCTCTTCTAAAGTTTACCGTCGGAATATCGATCATGCAGTACCGTGCGCCGCTTTTCCTGCTTTCGATACTGCTAATGCTTGTCGGTACCCAGTTCTTGACGATGGGCCTGCTGGGTGAAATTATGGTTAAGCTCTATTTCCGTTTACCTGGTACCAAGATTTACTGCCTCGATCAGATCATTCGAAAGGATGCCGCTTCAAACTCCAATGAGTAGGGCTATCGGTTCCTGGAAGACACAACGAATCCAACTGATTACATCGTGTATCATGGCATTGATTCTCGTCGCGGTGTACCTCGACGGAATTTGCCCGACCGTTTACTGGTTGGATTCCGGAGAATTCTCCGCCGCTCTCACATGCCTCGGATTGCCCCATTCTCCGAGTTTTCCCGTTTTCATCAATATTCATACAGGTTTTTTGTTTTTGCCACTCGGCGATATGGCGTATCGGGCGAATCTGGTTTCTATACTCTGGATGGCCATGGCTGCCGTCGTCTTTTTTTACCTGCTGTTGTATTTAATGCGATTTCACGATCCGGGAATTTTCAGAGTCGTCTCCGCCGCATCGTATACCTGTGCGGCTTTCATCAGTCCCTTGTTCTTCTTCCAGGCTCATAAAGTCGAAGTATATTCGTTGAATCTCACACTCAATCTGGCCATAATCGGACTTCTGATCAGACTATTGGAAACGGAAAAGCCAGTCGACGGCAACGACAGTCGCAGGATCTATCTGCTGACGATGCTCGTGGCACTGAACGCAGGGAATCATCTTCTGCTGTCCGCCCATCTGTGGCCGGCGATTCTCATCGTGTTCATCATTAGAAAACGTATTTTCTCGAAGACTCAATTCTGTGTGA
Organism: uncultured bacterium; assembly: GCA_964472395.1. GTDB lineage: Bacteria > CSSED10-310 > CSSED10-310 > CSSED10-310 > CALFER01 > CALFER01. Next base: position 2,754 of record CAYYMM010000020.1, read on the forward strand.
CTTCCTCTATATTAATCCTGTTCGGATCGGTTTACATATTTCTGCCCGTCCGTTCTTCCACGAATCCCCCGATGGATATCGGAAATCCGGAAACCTGGATGACATTTTTAAACGGTGTTACACGTCGAGGTTCCTTCGAACGGTTTTTCGGTAATTCATCCGATGAATGGATCAACAATGTCGATCGATATTATCAATTGATGCAGAATTACATAAACCCCTTGAGCATGCTCGGACTGCTGGTCTGCGGAATTTTGTTTCTCATCATGCGCTACCGCTCAGCGATTACGCTGTGGGTTGTTGTGATCTGCAATGTGTCGATCACGTTGCTCAACAGGAATTTCAATGCCAATCCTGATACGGGTCCTGCCTATCTGATGATATCGACGATCGTTATCTATTTGTTTCCGATTGTGATGATTGCTGAATTCATGCGGATGAAACCGATAATCACGCGATGGTTCACTGCCGGTATCGGAAGAGAGTGGATGATCTGGTGCGGCATTGCGATATTGGCAGTTTACCTTTCGATTGCTCAGTTCCGAGACAATCAGGCTTTTCTGCATGACGATTTTTCGGCTGCCTGGATCGGGAGAGGTGTATTGGACAGCATGCAGGAGAATGCTATTGTATTTACGGGCTTTTACTCCAATTATCGCTTCGTTCTGAACTATCTGACAGTATCTGAACGATATCGTGACGATGTCGAAATCATTGATCGGGGTGAGGTGTTGTATTGGCCTGGAGGTCTGCAGCAGTTGCTGAAGAGAAATCCGGATTGGCGAGAATTGTTTGAAGGTGATCAAAAGGCGATCGATGACATCGAGTATCTCGGACCGCGGGGATTCCGTCACAGTGGAATAATCGATCGAATCAGAGCTCAGAAACTCATTCATACCGCAATGGCCCGACTAGCTTCGAGACGGAGTCTGGCTCGACCGGTTTATTGGTTTGCGAGCGAAGATGATGTGTTGCTGGATTCTGGTGTCATTCATGCGGGGTTGACATTGGATGTTTCCGGAGGGCGCTGGGGTATATCTTTCGGTGATCCATTGAATCTGCTGGATCACATCGAGGCCAGGAGTCTTGTTCGATCGATCGGACATGAGAACGACATGACGCGGAGGGAATTGGTACAATCCCTGACCAATGTGGCAAACTCACTCGACATTCTCGGCCAACCTCGGGCAGCACTGACCGTGTATGAACGGGTGCTTGAGATTGATCCGGGTTACGATTTTGCGCGGCTTCAGCGCTCGATTCTCCTCCAAAGACAAAGGGGGGTGTTGTTTCCCGGGCCTGATTTGAAATGAGTGACAATTCTTGTCGATGGGCATGCGGAGATTTGGCACTGGGCTTAATATGTTGATTCATATGAATATTTTGAGTTCAGAGATAACTTGTTATGTTGTTTCTTCTAAATTTTCGGCAATGAGCCGCGCCAAATTCAGATTGACTACTGGAAAAAAACGTGGTAAAAATCGGCTCCATGATGCTGGAATGCGCGATTTTACAAGGAAAACAAGGAAATTTATAGAAAACATGTGTGTATCATGCATCTGGCACGTGCCTTGCTTATCAACTGACCAAAAGGAAACGACAGGTTTCCGAAGGTAACTAACAATTCTCAAGGAGGAAAGCAGATGTTACGGAATTCAAAGGGTTTTACATTGATTGAGTTGTTGATCGTCGTTGCGATTATCGGTATTATCGCCGCTATCGCCATCCCGAGCTTGCTCCGCTCCCGTATGAGCGCGAACGAAGCCGCAGCCATTGCCTCATTGAAGACAATCGCCGCCGCACAGACCGACTACAACAACAACTCATCTCCGCACACCTACACCGGCGATATCGCCTGCCTCGGCAGCGGTAACGGTGCTGGTACGGTTCCCTTTATCGATGACGCTCTCGCCAGCGGCCTGAAATCCGGTTATCGCATCACATTGGGTCTGGCCCTTGATGAGTTCGAAGGTTCTTACTGGGCTTGGTCCGCGACCGCTTGGCCGGTTGTGTACGCCAGTACGGGCGTTCGTAGCTTCTACATCGATGAATCCGGTGTTATCCGCGGTAGCGACATCGTCGGCGATCTCGCGACAGTTGATATTCCGACCATCGACTAATTTAGTCAGAGTTTGAAGAAAGGCAGGATGAAAATCCTGCCTTTTTTTTTTGCATCGTATCTGACCTGTATCGTCTAGAAAAAACTCCATGGTGTTATGTGTGCGCTCGACAATGGCTTGTGTTAAGGATTAACATCATGTCATGAAAGTACGATGTATGGAGCACAATGCTGAAAAAGGTTCGATCGGACTATTCATCATAACCGGATCGATTGCTTTTTTTATCTTGATGCATCTCCAAAGTTTTGATCTGAGCTGGGGTGAATCTGCAATACTGACAAAAAGCTCTGTTCTGCTCGGAGGAGCTCATCCATCCGGTTATCCGCTCCAGATGATACTGATGCACCCCGCACGCTTTTTGCCAATCGGAGATCTGATTTTCCGCTCCAATCTCTTTGGTCTTTTTATGAATGCGCTTGCAATCGGGACCTTTGCCGTGCTTTTGCAGCGACTCCTCAAAGGTCCGTGGGCGTACTCCATTATTGGAGCGATCCTGTTAATGTGCTCACTGCCCTTCCAGACTGCTTGTCGCTCGATAGAGGTATATTCACTGAATCTGCTGTTGATTTTCGGAGTGCTGATCTTTTTTGGGGATACGCGAGAACCACGCAAATTCATGCTTGGGGCATTGATCGCAGGTCTGACATCCGCGCATCATCTGACAAGTGTTTTTATTCTGTTACCTTTGTTCGGAGGGGCCTTGCTCACAAGGTCTATCTCATGGGGCGTTAGGTTACTCGCAAGCTGCCTTTTCATTCTTGGAATGTCAACTGAGCTGTTCCTGATACTCCGGGATACAGTCAATCCTGAACTCACCTGGGGCGATGCACGTTCTTGGACCGGATTTATCGATCTTGTGACTGCTTCTGAGGAATCATCCGGATCGTTCCGTGCCGGGTTAAGTGCGATGGAGACAGTTCTGAGCAGGACAGTTCGTTCCATTCGGCCAACATTCCAAACTGTGGGATATTCAGGAATGATTCTGGCTGTTCTGGGGTGCCTTTCATTATTGAAATCTGAACGTAAGATGACCGTGATGATGTCGATTTCAACAGTCTTTTTTATTTTGGGAGTCTCCATCTATGAGACACGTGAATCGACTTCTTTTTTACTTCCCGTCACGACTTTCGTAATCATTGCAATGTTGGCCGCCCTGAATAGAATCGATCACGTGTGTCGAGGGCTGCTATCCGGCTTTCTGCTCATCCGTGTCATCCTGATTGTCTTCCTGGTTCTTCGAGTCCTTCAAAGCCTGTTAGCTTCTCTTCCTGATTCCGCGCAGGAAGACCGTTTCCCTCGTTTATTGATATCACATATGTTGGACGTCGCGCCGAATGAGTCCATCATCATGACCAGAAGGAGTGATGTTTACTTTCTCGGATCATATCTGATGCATTGTGAAATGCGCCATAATGATTCTAAACAGATGGTCTTTCAGCACCTTTTGTCCTTTCGGTGGTATCTTGAAGACCTGAATCGAGTCGGTATTCAGTCTCTTTCCGATGATTCATGGACCCAGATTCCGAAGGATACGCACGAGTGGAACGCGGCAATATCTGACTTGATTGTCAGGAGGAACGGCCGTGGCCATGATTTCCTGGTGACGGATTTTGATACGATCAGGGATATGGAATCAGTGCGAGGGAAGTCAATAACGCTCATCCCACGCAGTTTGTTCGGTCTGATCCCGGCCATTAATATCAATTCAATTTCTCTTTCAATGCCTGAAGTCGTTTTCCACCTGACTGCTGCTTCTCGAAGTAATCTTGGATTTCAGTTATACCAGGCCATGCAGTTTAATCATCATGCGGGCCAACTGGAACATGCAGAACGGTATCGTGAGATCACTCAAAGACTATGGACAACCAAATCGGATCAATGACATTTTTGCCGACAGATCACCGAACAAGGATCTATCTGTTTGTTCTCCTGGTGTGCGCTGCATTTTTCCGGTTCTATCAGATCGATTCAATTCCAGGGCTTGATCATGATGAAGCTTTAATCTGTCTTGGAGCGCGTTCCGTGGCGGACATGTCTGCTCACCCGGCGACAGGCGATAAAGTCTACGAAAGCCCTGTGTTGGAGTATCTCGGAGGCATCGCTTTTTCCATCTTCGGCAGTTCCGATACGGTACTGAGAGTTCTGATCGGGTGCATCGGATTGTTGGGTGTATTTGCTGTTTTTCAGATCGGACGTTTTGTTTTTGGATGGAGGAGCGGTGTACTCGCTGGCATCATGATGGCACTTTCTCCATGGGCGATTGCAAGTTCACGTGTGATCTACGCAAGCAATCTAGTCGTCGGATTTCTCCCTCTTGCTGTCATGACTTTTTTTGCTTCGCTGCACTCTAGCCATCGCAAGTACATTTTTTCCACGGGTTTGTTTCTAGGCCTGGCAGCAAGTGGCCGAATCACCGTTCTTGTTTTCTGGATTCCGTTTCTGATCGGATGGCGATTCTTTAGACATGATCGAGTGAAAAGCATCGCATACGCACTCATCCTTTCAATTTTACCAGTGATGCCGATGCTAGGTTTCAACTTCGTGAATGGATGGCCTGCCATCCAGGTCTTCGCGGACCCCGTACAAAGCCACTCCCTGCTCACGAAAACAGCCATGGCAGATGGAGTTTCCAGAATAGTTTCCTTCTTCTCGGCAGCAGTAGCGGCTGCCGATGGATCGCGATTTTGGGTCGATATCAATCGGGAAGGATCAATGTGGATCCGGATAGTCGTACTGATTTTTATCGCTGCAGGACTGGTGCGAATGGTCATGAATCGATCAGCAAATACACTGATGTTCCTGGCTGTCCTTTGTCTTCCTATACTGATCGTCCCGATCACGACAAAAACCATACATCTCAGTGAGACTCATGTTGTGTATCATCCGCATTATTTAGACATGATGATGCCATGGGTGTTTGTGATAATGGGCTTCGGGATCGAATTCCTTTTTAATGGTATTGCGCGCTTTTCGGGATTCAGATGGATCAACCTGATGGTTTTCCCATTGATGATCGTACTCATGTCGACATGGTTGTTGATGTCGATCTATCCTGCCGTACAACAGGATGGAGGCCCTGGAAGATGGAACAACCGTTATGAACGTTTAGCGAAAACGATCACACGAAATCCTGCTTACAGCTCGGATATTCTTGTTATTGACAGCACATTCGGTATGGGATTACCACAAATGATGTTTCTGGCCCCACAATTTCGGATTTTCCCATTCATCGGTCAGTTTACCGGAATCAGATCAGAAGTTGGAGACATGCGTGAGAAGACGATCATCGGTCTGTTTAATTCATCTTACTTGAGTATGTTCTCAAGAGCTGTTCCAGGTCTGGTATTGGCAAAAGTGGATGATTCCTGCATCGCGTATCGATACAGGAGTCCCGCTGTGACTTGTGATGCGACATTCGATCGGATCGATATGCCTGGAATGCGACTGAGGATTGAGTGTGATGATGCTGATCCTCCAGGTGTTTCGGGTCGGATTTCAGATTTCAAGGGGAACGAGGAGCTGTTTCGGCTGATTCTGAGGATGGATACTTATACGGAGGATCCATCAATCCGTCAGACTGCAGAACGTGTATCCATACGCCATCAACAGTTTTTGTCCGACCTGGCCGATCGTCTATCTGATGCAACTTGCTCGGGGATGATAATCGAAGGGAATTCGCCGGTAACAATTACATTTCGCAGGGAGGGTCAATTCTGGCATTGCCATTACCGGTCCGAAGGTCGCGATATCAGCGGATTGTTGCTTGGTGAGGTTCTGTTCTTTTAGATTCCGGTCGGTCGTGTAATGGATGGCACATGTCCACGACTCAGTCAGCGATTCGCCCTTCCATCGATAAACCAACCACACCGGTCACGGAGACGGTTGCAAGAGAACCCGGCGGATGCGACGAATCATCGAGTTGAATTTTCAGGTAGTTGTCTGAAAGCCCGATCGTTTTTCCTGTGGTCGGATCTTGGGTATTAAGAATGATGACATCGAGATTCGATCCGATAAATTGCTTTCTGAACTCAATCGCTTTTTGAACACTCAACGCTCGTAATCGATGACAGCGTTCCTTCGCGACCCCAACATTGATCTGATCGTCAAACCGTGCTGCGCGAGTTCCTGCTCGGGGAGAAAATGTGAAGACATGCAGATAGCTGAATGGCAGGCTTTTAATGAACTCGTAAGTCTCTTCGAAGTGGGAGTCAGATTCGCCGGGGAAACCGACAATCACATCGGCTCCAAAACAAATGAATGGGTTGCGGGTTTTGATATCCACCAGCAATCGACGATAGAAATCCGCGGAGTAACTCCTGTGCATCCGCTCAAGAATGAATGGTGATCCGCTCTGAAGAGGAACGTGCAGATGCCTGCAGATTCGAGGTTCCGAGATGATCAGATCGATGAGATCGGACATCAGTTCCGTTGGTTCGATCGAACTCAACCGGACGCGAGCGAGAGTCGGAATCTGTAAGAGTTTCGAAATGAGTTGAACGATGTTCTCGGGCGGATCAAGATCGAGACCATAGGTTCCAAGATCGATCCCGGTCAGGACAATTTCCTTGAATCCATTCGCAGTAATCCGTGTGGCTTCTTCGATGACTTTTTCCGATATCTGACTTCGGCTGGGGCCTCGGACACTCGGAATGACACAATAGGAGCAGCTTCGACTGCAGCCTTCCTGGATTTTTAAAAAGGCGCGACTGTATTTGCCGAAGGTTGAGATACTCAGTCCCTCGAACTCTGCTGATTGGATGTCGCCTACAACAGCGGAGGAGTGGATATCGAACATGCATTTTTCAATCAGATCCCGAATTTGGAGTTTTTCCCGATTTCCGGTAACCAGAAATACATTGGGCAGAGTTTGAAAGATTTCAGGTTGCCGTTGTGAACTGCATCCGGTGACAACGATTCGCGCATCGGGATTCCATTTCAAAACACGGCGCACTGCGTTTCGGGAACGTCGGTCAGTTTTACCCGTAACGGTACAAGTATTGATAACATAGAGATCAGCCCCGGCTTCCGGTGCAACGATCCGTATTCCTGCGGCTTCCAGTGATTCCCGGATACTCATCGATTCATATTGATTGAGTTTGCATCCGAGGGTCATGAGTGCAGCCGTTTTGTTCTCCAGTACGCGAGTCATCTTGAATTCCTGTCGGGTTGCAGACCTCTCACACGCTCGACTGGCTGCACTCTATGGTTTTTCTCCATGGAACTCAATGGAGAATCGAACTGTGTCAATCGATCGATCAGGCTGTCACTCTCTCATGTATTCCGGATCTGTTTGATCGTGGTTTCAAGGCACTCCAGAATCATGGATTCTGGTGGTTGTCGAATGAATCCGGAATCCATCATCATCTTGATCAGATTCTGTGCATACTGCACATCGGTGTTCGTTCGATCGTACACGTCCTGCCAGGATAGATTTAACCGTGCGACTCCGTCTTTGATCGCCTGCATTGCAACTTCCGCGGCTTCGAAAGGATAGACCTGGGATTCCTCCATAGTGGGAATAATGTAACTGGGACTGAACGATTTGTATCCTTTTTCCTGTGCGTATTTGGCGAGTGCATGTGCGGCGGCGATTGCCATGTTATCCGTGATCTTCCGCGCTCGGACCAGAAGAGCGCCCTTGAGAATTCCCGGGAATCCGAGTGAATTGTTGACCTGGTTCGGGAAGTCGCCTCTGCCGGTCGCAACGATATAAGCGCCTGCTTCAAGCGCTTCATACGGATAGATTTCAGGAACCGGATTTGCCTCCGCAAACACAATTGCCTTATCGGCCATCGTCCGGATCCATTCTTTCTTTACGACACCCGGGCCAGGTTTGGAGACAGCGATGAGAACATCTGCTCCCCGTATCGCATCTTCGATTGTATTAATGCAATTGGGATTCGTTTGCTCACACAACTCCCATTTGCGATAGAATTCCGGCTGATTCCGGATATCAGTACGATTCCGGTGAAGTGCATTCTGGGAATCGAAAATGATCATCTTAGCGGGATCGGCGTGATCGGCCAGTATGAGTCGAGCAATTGTCGTATTCGCAGCGCCTGCACCCAACATCACGATCCGGACATTCCGGATGTCCTTGTTAACAAGTTTCAGGGCATTGATCAGACCGGCGAGTGTGACGCAGCCTGTGCCTTGAGCATCATCGTGCCAAACCGGTATATCGCAGGATTCGCGCAAGGTATCCAGGACCTTGAAACAGGCCGGCTGGCTGATATCTTCAAGATTGACAGCCCCGAAGCTCGGTTCAAGCATGTTGACGAAATCGATGATTTTATCTGGATCATGTTTCCCGCTCTTGTTGTAGCTATTGATACACAGAGCGACCGCGTCAATGCCCCCCAGATACTTCATCAGAAAGGCTTTCCCTTCCATAACTCCCAGGCCCCCTGGAGGTGAGCAATCGCCGTCTCCGAGAACACGGGTTGAGTCGGACACTACCGCAACAAAGTTACCTCGGTTGCTGAGATCGAAGGAGGCATCGTTCATGTCGCGAATTGTTGTGGAAACCTTGGATACTCCGGGTGTGTAGTAAATATTGAACCAGTTGAATCCATATACGCCCGCTTTCGGGATGGTCATGATTTTTCCGTTGTAGAACCGGTGGACTTTCAACGACATTTCCTTCAGGAACAATGTCTTGGCTTTTGCGATCTGTTCCTGCGTAAATTCAGATGGAAACAACTCATCGAGATTCGACAATCGATAATCAATCATCCGTTCCCTCTTCTTTCGTTGCCAACTGCTTGATCAGGATTGGCGTTGATAGTGTTTCATACCGGTTTCATATAGATCATTTCCGAACACATCGTTCACAACTACAACAGGAAAGTCTTCAACATGTAATATGCGGATGGCCTCAGGTCCTAGATCTTCATACGCAACAAGATCCATCGATTTGATGGATCGAGTCAATAGCGCAGCAGCGCCTCCGGTTGCCGCCATATAGACCCCCTTGAATTCCTTCATGGCTTCGCGTACCTGAAGCGATCGCGATCCCTTGCCGATCATTCCTTTCAAGCCGTGTTTCAGAAGCAGAGATGAATATGCATCCATGCGTCCACTCGTCGTAGGCCCTGCAGAACCAATGACACGACCCGGCCTCGCGGGAGAGGGCCCAACGTAATAGATGATCTGCCCATTCATATCGAAAGGGAGTTCTTTCCCGGAGGTGATCAAATCCACGAGACGCTTGTGGGCGGCATCGCGCCCTGTATAGATTGAGCCGGAGATCAGGAGGTTGTCACCGGCTCGTAAAGAGACTACTGCATCATCCGTCAATGGTGTGTGAATCCTTTTGAATTCCGTCATGAAGTCCTCCGGCACTACAACAGGGTTTCTTTGTGGCGGCACGCATGACACTGAATATTGATGCCGACGGGTAAACTTGCAATATGACACGGCATGTATTCGATATGGACATCGAGTGCCGTGTTTCGCCCGCCTAAGCCCATCGGGCCAATTCCAATATCATTGATCCGTGATAAAAGTTCGATTTCCAATCGTGCGACTTCTGGATCAGCATGTCGTCTTCCGATGGGGCGCAAGAGGGATCTTTTTGCCAGGATTGCGCATGTTTCGAAGTTGCCACCGATGCCTATGCCCACGACAATCGGAGGGCATGGGTTCGAACCGGATTTTTTCACCCAGTCCACAACTTGCCGAATGACCCCGTCTCGTCCATCGGATGGTTTCATCATACAAACTGTGGACATGTTTTCGCTGCCGCCTCCCTTGGGAGCGATCGCGATCCGGATTGTTTCGCCGGGAACGAAATCAAAGTGGATGACAGCAGGTAGATTCGTTGTTGTGTTTTTCCTCGTGAAGGGATCACACATGGATTTTCTGAGATATCCTTCGAGATATCCTTTTCGGACGCCCTCTTCGATCGCGTCTCGAAGGTTTCCTCCTGTCACATGCACGTCCTGGCCTATCTCGATAAAGATGACCGCCACGCCTGTGTCCTGACACGAAGGGACTCTCTCGGATTGAGCAATTTCGGCATTTTCAATGATTTGTCGCATGACTTCTTTACCGATCGGAGACTCTTCGGAGTTCATCGCATCGTGATAGGCCTGGACGACATCCTGCGATAAATCGAAATTTGCATCCTGACAGAGCTTGACGACCGCCTCCGTGATTTTACTGGATTCAATCTGCCTCATGCATCCTCCTTCATTGTGCTGCCAGATATCCTGAAAATTATAATCGAATATCTGCTTCAAGGCAATGTCCGGCGTACATCGGATCGCTTTTTAATCTGGCAAGAATTACCGTGATCATAGATCCAGTTTGCGTCGATCCGATAATGTGATACTACGAAACAGCACGGTCGGAGATTGCGAACGAAGAGGTAGATCTCAGATTCGATGAACAGGCATTCGATAAAGAACGGAATTCACGACGCTCACGAACGCATCTCGGATTCGTACGGCGTCATTCCCCCCAGCCAACCGGTCTCGGATACGCCCTCCTATGATCGTTATAACTTCGAACGCAATGTCGTCAATCCGCTGATGCAAATCGTCTCGGAATTCGCCTCTCCTCTTTTATGGTCGCGTCTCAGAATGGTCGATGCAGGAAGTGGGAACGGGCAGATCGCTGCAGTGTACGCAGGGATGGGGATCGGAAAAATCACCGCGATCGATTTCAGTCTGAGGATGCTGCAGGCTTTTGAAACTCGCTTTCGGACCAACGCTTGTGAGGTGTGCTACAATCGCGTGCTGACGGATATCGAAAATCTCGATGCAGTGCGTGATGAGACTGTGGATATCGTAAATTTTTTTGGAGTGATTGAGCATTTGGACACTCCTGACAAGGCCATTGGACACCTCTTAAGAATTCTGAAACATGGCGGTGTTCTCATCATGGGGGTTCCCCGGAAGTTTTCTCTAGCTCACATCACTTACAGCGTGTTCGGTGTTCCTCCTTCGGATTGGGGCACCGAGAGAGGCTTCAGTCGATATCTTTCATTTCGGGAGAAGGCTGCTTACTATCGATACTACACCCCCACTCAGATCATACGTTTTCTGGATCAGACTCAAGTTCCATACACAATTAAAAAGCGGATTCCATTCGCCTACTCCCACATGGACGGTATTTCGGGTTTCTGGTTGCATGCCTTAGGGCGTCGGGGTGAATCAGGATCCAAGTTGATTGACCGCATCGATCACCTGCTGCGCATGTTAGGTGCGATTCCCGGCGGCGAATGGTGGATGATCAGGCGGGATTGATATGCGTGTTTCAAAACTGCGCCATCTGAATGCTGCCATTTGTTCTACTTTTCTTGTCACGTCGGGTAGTGCATTGATCAGTCTGATCAATTTCGTCACGATGATCATTCTGATGCGCCATTTCTCTCCCGGTGATTTTGGGGTCATCAGCATCCTCCTGACCATCATAACAGTTCTTCCTGTACTGATGGACTTCGGAACGACTCCCAGTGTTCTGAGATTCGGTCCAATGCTTGAGGAATCAGGCTTAATCGAGAAAAAATCGCAGGTATACCGGGTCATTCTTAAAATTCGGGTTTACGTCGGAGCGTTCGTACTTATCCTGCTGACGATCTGCTCCGGATTCCTGGCCGAATTCCTGGTGCACGACTCCACCCAATGGCTTTTCATCGTACTCGCCACGGTAGGAGCTATCGCATCTTCCTTCAGTCAGTATGCTTCAGCATTGTTTCAGGCAGCCGAGCGCTTCACGGACATGATGCTCATCCGAATCATGGATGCATTCCTTAAGATTGCTTTGATCGCGGGAGTCATCCAGATCCACTCATCGATTACACCTCAATGGATTGTGGTCATTTATGCTGGCGCTCCCATGCTCGCGCTGTTGATCATGATCCATCGACTTGATCGAACAACTCTGGTAGGGAAAATCGATCCAGGCTTGACTCGGAAAATCATGCATCTCAGCTTCTGGTACATGATATCCTCTGTCAATATCATGATTTTCATGAATTTTGATCTATTCATCCTGGCAGTACTGAAATCCTCAGAGGAAGTTGGCTATTTTAACTCAGGGTACCGGATCGCTTCACTGCTGTATCTTGCAGTCAATGCTATTTTTGCCGTTCTGATGCCGAAAATCAGCCGAAAGCTAACGGATCGGGATCTGATCACTTTCCTGCAGCGAGCATCCCGGTTTTGCTTCTTGCTGTCTGTCTTGCTGATTCCATTGGTATTTTTGGGAGCCTTTCTATTCGATGTGTTTGCTCTTGACAACTATCGACCCGCAATCCCGATTTACTATCTGACGGCGGCAGACCATCTGACCATGGTGTTGTTCGCTCCGATCATGCTCCTGCTCTTTGCTGTGAATCGACCGAAATTGATGGCGGTTTTAACCGGAATCGAGATGATTTTAAATGTAATCGGCGATCTAATAACGGTTCCCCGTTACGGAGCTGTCGGGGCTGCCGCAACAACCCTCATTATCCGATTCTGCATCAGTGTACTGACTGCAGCAGTCATTTTGTATGACTTTCGAACGAAAAATCGATTATTGAGCGATATGATGTGGATTAAAAAAGATCAGGATGCCGATTCTTTTTAATCTAACTCGTTTTGGTTGGATTCATGGGGAAATCGCCGGGAGTCTTGGGACTGTCATAATAAAAGCGATGTCCCCAGAGAACGCTCAGGATTGCAAGATCAGATCCGTCGATGACACCATCGTCATTCAAATCCGCCTCCGGTATATAACCAGGTTCACCCGCATGATAGCCAAAGGCAATCGACAGAACCGCAAGGTCGCCGCCATCAACTCGTCTACTCGAGTCGAGATCCGCACGGGTTTCATCGTAGATGAAAACCGTTCCGGATTGAATGCAGAGGAACAGCCAATCTGCCGGCATGACGCATTGCGTAACGGGATAGACAAGCCCGCTGTTCCACTCGGTGAATGACGTGCCGCCATCGACGGAAAGCCTCAGACTCGGACGATCCGAAGCTGAATCCGAAGATGATGATCCAGTCAAAATCTGATCGGGGTTGTTTGCATTGAGAAAGATCGTATCGCCTGCAATCTGATTGTATGGCCACCAGGAGCGTGCCTGGTCGATGCTATAGAAAAAACCGTCGTTCGAAATGGAAAGCAGCTTGGGCGGTATCTGAAAAGAGCAGTTAGAGATCTCTTTTCTGGATCGTTCTGTCCACGATTTTCCGTAATCTTCCGAAACATGCAAGCCGAAAAAACCAATCCACTGAGCGGTCGAATGCCAGATCGGTCTTGCGGTATCTGACTGAACCCCGCTATCGGTCCATGTGTGCCCTTCATCTTCAGAAATCAACAAATTAAACGAAGGAGCAACCGTCACAGCCATCAGTAATCCGGGAATAAAAGCCGATGGCACGATTGATTTGAGCGGTTCAGGGCTTGATCCAGAAAGTGCCCAATTGCGTCCGGCATCTCCTGATATCCAAATCGAATTTGATCCTTCTGGCGAATTCGGAGCAAAACCATACAGAGTTTCTTTCCTTGAAGAATCGACTGCCAACAGCGAGAACTCTGTCGGGGAAGAAGTATGACGCAACTCCCATGAAACGCCAAAATCCGTTGAGCCAAAGATTAACCCGGAAACAGTCAGTGCATAAACGACTCCCGGCGTGCTTGGGTCGACATGGAGTTCGCGAACGGGTGAGGGAAAGTTGAACTCGATGGGACGCCAGCCGAAGGGCATGGCAAACGCAATTCCCGAAAAAAGCAGAAACAAAATCCCGGAGGATAAAAAAAAGCGTGTCTTCATGGTTCTGTCCTACCGTTCAATAACATCTTTCAGGGTGTTCCCGGTCAATTTCCGATATGCATCGTGATACTTTTGTGCGGTACGTTGCACGACCTCATCCGGTAACTCAGGGCCTGGTGGAGTTTTATCCCAAGAAAGCGTCTCCAGATAGTCGCGGACGTATTGCTTGTCGAAACTCTCCTGGGGTCTACCAGGTTTATATGTGTCACTGGGCCAGAAACGTGAAGAATCAGGAGTAAGCAACTCATCGCAAAGAATCAAATCGTCTCCGCACAAGCCAAACTCAAACTTCGTATCTGCGATGATGATGCCTCTCGCAAGTGCATATGTCGAAGCGGTTTTATAGATTTCGAGGGAAATCTTGCGAATCTGTTCACTGAGCGCATGACCCAGTTGGTCAGAAACCGCGGCCTCTGATACCGGTTCATCATGCCCATTTTCTGCTTTCGTTGTCGGTGTGAACAGAGGCTCCGGCAAGATATCGGATTCACAGAGGCCTGCCGGCAATTGCACGTCGCCCAGCCGCTCGTTTCGCTTATAGGCTTTCCATAACGATCCGCTGATGTATCCGCGCACAATGAACTCAAACGGCAGAATTCGAGCTCTTTTGACGATGATGCTTCTGAATTCGAGTTGATCACGGAATGCAGAAAACGTCTCCGGAAAACCATCGAACGATGTCGTTAGAACATGATGGGGACAGATATGACCGAGTTTTTCAAACCAGAAATTGGAAATTTGTGTAAGGATGGATCCTTTTCCGGGGATTGGGGTCGGTAACACTACGTCGAAAGCCGAGATCCGATCCGACGCGACAAAGAGCAATCGGCACTCGTCGATTTCAAAAATGGTTCGCACCTTGCCCTTCTTGAACGGTGTCAATCCGGGGATGTTGGGTTCACGAACGGCAGGTTTCATGTCATTCAACTCCTGAATAATCAATTGGAATTCGATTGCCCGTGAAACGATCACGATGCTTCCTGACTATTATCTGTGACTTGGGGAAATAATCAAGAATGTCCGATGCGATCAAAGACGTTTCTCCAACTGCTCGAAATGCCAGGTCTCCTGCGATCCCATGAAGGCAGACGCCTCCGAGAACTGCTCCGACATGGTTATCACTCATTGCGGCCAGCCCTGTTATCAGTCCAGCTAAAACGTCACCGGATCCGGCTGTGGCCATTCCTGGATTACCCGTCACATTGATGAACATCCGTTTATCTGGGCAGCAGACGAGAGTTCGAGCTGTTTTTAACACGACAAAAACTCCCAGGTTTTCCGCTATCGAAAGGGCCGATGCGATCGGGTTGGACAGAACTGATTTGACAGTAGTGCCTGAAATTCGAGCCATCTCTCCCGGGTGAGGCGTCAATATAGAAGGACCTCTACGGTTCTTTATCATCGATGGATCGTTCGAAAGGCAATTCAACGCATCTGCGTCGAGAATTAGGATCTGATCACTACTCACTAAATGTACGAAAGTTTGGATGAACTCAGCTGTTTCCGGATCAGTCCCGAGTCCCGGTCCCAAAAGGACAGTTCGCACTGCGGGCAGGAATCGTCTCAATTGATCCAGGCATTCGAGACCGAGGCATTCACCTCGAGGGCCGGGAAGTATTAAGGTCATGATTTCAGGAGTCTGAGGAACTGCGGCGGCCGCGCATTGAGTTGGGATTGCTAAGGTGACGAGTCCTGCTCCGGCTCGCAAAGCGGCGCGACTGCTCAGAACCGCCGCACCCGTTTTCCCTGTTGAGCCAGCGACCACGAGTACGTGTCCGTAGGTTCCCTTGTGTCCGTCTCGTTTTCGAGGTGTGAACAATTCCTCAAAATGGATGGGTTTTATGGTTTCTATTGACGAGATTCGTTCCGTAACCTTCTTGGGCAGGGATATATCGACTGTAACCACCTCTCCGGCATGGTCAGCAGATGGATAGAGAACCAGAGCAGGTTTCAGAAGACCATAAGTCACAGTGAGATTGGCATGAATGCAAATGCCGAGGGAATCCGGACGATCGGCGAACATACCGGATGGAATATCGACCGCAACTCTAAAAACATCGGCCATGTTGATTTCGGAAATCACATCAGCATAATAACCAGTAACGGCTTCCGTGATACCGATCCCGAGAATCGCATCGATGACACAATCGGCTTGATCAAGAAACCGTTTCAAGTCTTCGCTGTGCATGCATTCAATAACTTCTATCCCGAGTTTGGTGGCTATTTCTGCATTGTTGCGCGCATCATTCTTCAGTTGTGTGAGGGGACAGAGCGCGATGATTGAGACTGCGAAGTTTCGATTGAACAGATGGCGAGCAATTACAAAGCCGTCTCCCCCATTGTTCCCTTTACCGGTTACCACAAGAAAGCGCATCGAAGAGGGCTGATCGACTCTCAGAAGTATTTCGTCAACGGTTCGAATCCCGGCATTTTCCATGAGAATACCACCAGGTATTCCAAATTCCTCCTGTGTGATCCGATCCGCGAGACTGCATTCGACAACTGATCCGATTCGTACCATGGCAATCCCCTCCGCATGCCGGCTGCTGAAACGGTCAGAACATCTTCACGAATTCAGATGCCCTACTCCGAACCGCCGGATTACCGATATTTGACCATAAAAATCGGGATATTGCGAATCGAGTATGCTGACGGAAAACGAATGTTCTGTCGTCCATGATACTCTCGGTTGACTGCGTAACCGAAATCGGGTTAAATAGAAGGGATGAACGCATGGCGAACTCGATCTGAGCATTTTATCTTGACCGTCCTCATTTTCGGAATGATCGCACTTATCGGTTGCGATGATGCCACCGAGCGCGACTTTGTAATCGCCTTTTATCCCGATGCAACGGATCCGGGAACCAATACAGTCAGCCTTTCCAGGATCGATAGCGATCCGGACGAATTGGTCATTGCGATCGATGCGAATGACATCACTTCCGGCCCGATTCACTCTGTGGCTTTTGACATGACTTTCGATCCGGCTCTGTTTAAATATCGTACATATGAGATCGGAGAATTCATGGAAAGAGCCGGCGCAGTCTCATACATGATTTCGACCGACAGTCAGAATCCAGGGCGATTGATTGTCGGTGTATCGTTGTTAGGTGCGCAAAACGCTGTCTCCGGTTCGGGAGTGTTTCTCTATCTTCATTTCGAGCCGTTGACATTCGGGTCCTGTTCGTTGCTTTTTGAGAATGCTTCTGTGCGGGATGGGTCTGGGTTCGGCGGCAAACCATTAACGGGAATTTCGTGGTATGGTGGATTCGCTCAGGTTTCAAAGTAAAATCGACCGGTTTCGAAACATGTGCACAGCGTTGTCTGTGGCTATGATACTGATCTTCAACGCGAATCCTGCATCATCTAAAATCTACCAGTACACCGATTCGCAGGGCGTCCTTCATCTGACAAATGTTCCGGGGAAATCGCTGCCGCATTCCAAACCCCGAAAAAACACGCCCCGTCCGCAGGTAAAAATTCCGGAAGGTGCTATATACGAATGTACTCCTCAGGAGGTCATCAAGCTGATTGATATCCTTGCATTGAGCGAAGGTGTCGATCCGATTCTTGTCAGAGCGGTTGCGCGCGCTGAGAGCGGGTTCAATCCAAAGGCTGTTTCCCCCAAAGGTGCGATCGGCGTTATGCAATTGATGCCGGAAACTGCTGCACGGTTCAATGTCAATGATATTTTTCATCCGGAGCAGAACATCCGGGGAGGAATCCGATATCTTAAGTATCTAACCGGATTGTTCCCGGATGATGTAAAACTTGCGGTGGCTGCATACAATGCGGGTGAGGGGCGAGTTATTAACTCACGTTCGATTCCGCCAATCGAAGAAACGGTCAATTACGTTGACCGGGTGCTGCAGTATTACAATCGATACAAATACAACACTGTGACTCGTCCGATCAAACGGTTCATCGATTCGAGCGGGCATCTCCACCTCACCAATATGTAGCGCTCGTGTCGCCTGCGCACCCGAAACGACGGATTCATGTCAGCTTGACGAGATAAATCGAGGATAAGATGACGAAAGGTACTGCTTACATCAACCGAGGTTTCCGATATCAGATCCATGCTACGGATCGAAAAAATCCTGAACATGGGTTGATCATTGTTAATGTTGAACTGGATGATTATGGATCGAAGGTCACTGTTTTTGACGAAGGCATGGTCCTGATTGAATCTCCAACGCGAAAAATACAATATAATCTGAAGGATGGATCTGTCGTATGCGAATGATGTACATCCTGCTTTTCTGTGCACAGTTGCTCACGACAACGTTCATTGCAACCGATGCTGCGGAATCCGAAAAACCTCTATCGGTTGAAGAACTCATATCGCTGGCTTCTTCCGGAAAGACGGAAGAATTCATTATCAATGAACTTCAGAAGCGTGGTGTCGATTTCGAGGCGAATGTCGCCGTCGTGCAGCGACTCGTGGATGCAGGGATGTCCCCTGGTGCTCTTCAGGTCATGCTGAGTGTATCAGGGCGGAACAAGCAGTCGCCGGGAGCAGTATTCATCCCGTCGGGTCCGTCGGTTCCTGGTTTAACTGTTTCAACAAAACCTTCAGGGATGGATGTTTTTCTCAATGGTCTGAATCAGGGACTCACACCATTTTTCAGCAATAAACTGGACCCGGGTAAGTACATTGTCCGAGTTCAGCACCCGCTGTTTATAACTCAGGAAAAAACAGTTGATTTCAAAGGAGATACTTCTGTCTTCATTAACTGGGAAATGGAACCGATCGAGCCGATTGTCCGATTTGACATTGCACTGGAGGCAGAGGAAGAGGATTTTCCCTGGAGTTGGGTAATCAGGCCCAAACAAAACTGTCCGGATCCTGTTGATCTGATGTTCGAACCTGCGCCGCAATATTCGAGCTCAGGCAATGCTGTCTTCACCTTGAATCCGGATTCCAAGGCCACTTATCAAGGTTCCGGGTCGAGTTGTTTTGAGCTATTCCTCTGGCGCGGTAAGATTCGAACGGATTTGTCCGTGAAGGATCTCCCTCCTCCTATCGCACGTTATCTGATATCAGCTATTCAAATTCGGGGTATCCACTACATTGATCTGAATATCAAGATCGTTGTCAACCGAATCGATCCATTGCATCCCGACGTTACAATGGATTCGACTACGGGATATCTGCTCAATACCGAGGACAAAGCCCCAACCGTTGCTCCGGAAGAACTTCAGAAACGTCTGCTTGATACAATGACTAAGACTGGAGATTGATGTCATTCATCCATATTCAGGCTGGTGTATTTGCTCGAAGACGACTTGAAATTCCACGAAACTCGGCGGTCCGCCCAACTTCGGATCGCGTAAAAAGCAGTCTGTTTGCAATCCTGAACCCTGTCATCGAGGTTCATCCATTTATCGATGTCTTTTCGGGATCTGGAGGGGTCGCTTTCGAAGCGTTGTCCAGAGGATCTCCGCATGTCATTCTGATCGAAAAAAATCCTCATATGATTCAGTCCCTGCGGATCAATGCCAGGAAACTGAGCTGTTCGAATGAGTTGACGATCGTTCATGGTTGTGCGCTGAAGCTCCTCCCGAAAATTCGTGATACCTTCCCGGATGCAGTCTATTTTATCGATCCACCATATGAATCGGATTTGTTGGGAAGCACTTTGAGGATTCTTGATCATGAGACAAGCGGATTGATCATCACAGAGGCACATCATAAAAAGAACGTGGATTATCACCCCGCTCATCTGACGCCATTCAGGTCTGAACGTTATGGGGAAACCCGGCTTGTGTTCTGGAGAAGCAATTCCTTCAAGGAGATATAACCAATGCATCATGCCGTCTATCCCGGTTCATTCGATCCAATCACAAACGGGCATCTCGATATCATTCATCGCGGCTGCCAGATTTTTGATCGCCTGACTGTTGCGGTGCTTCGCAATCCATCAAAAACGCCTTTGTTTTCAACGATCGAGCGAATCGGTATGATTCAAGAGGCAACTCGCGATATGCCACATATCATATCGATCGATTCTTTCGATGGCCTTCTCGTCGATTATGCAGAACGGATTGATGCCGACGTGATATTGAGAGGGTTGCGAGCGGTTTCGGATTTTGAGTTCGAATTTCAATTGTCACTGATGAACCGGCGATTGAAACCGACGATAAACACGGTCTATCTCATGGCTTGTGCAGACCTGACCTATCTCAGTTCGGGTCTCGTCAAGGAAATCGCCGCATTGGGTGGTAGTGTCGCGGGGCTCGTCCCGGATTGTACACTCTCCATGCTGTTGAAAAAGATGTCGAGGAACACCGAATGAATGCCGAATCTGCCGCAAAGCGCATAGCGGAACTGGTGCATGAAATCGATGCTCATAATAGACATTACTATGTAGAAAATGCGCCGATTATCGCCGATTCACAGTACGATGTGCTTTTCCGAGAATTGATGGAGCTTGAACGACGATTCCCGGAACTGCGATCTCCCTTTTCTCCAACGCAACGGGTCGGAGCGCCTCCACAGACTGAACTGGGCATCGTGCATCATCGAGTCCCGATGATCAGCCTGGACAATGCAATGAACGAAAATGAACTCAGAGAGTTCGATCTTCGCGTGAAAAAACTGCTGAACTCAGAATTGTCTGTTGATTATGTCGTCGAGTTGAAACTTGATGGCCTAGCTGTGGAATTGATCTACGAGGACGGTGTGTTTACTATTGGATCTACACGCGGAAATGGCGTCGACGGTGAAAATGTCACAATCAATCTCAAAACGATTCCTTCGATCCCCTTGAGGCTTGAACATATCGATCCTAGCCATCGTCTCATCGAACTTCGGGGAGAGGTGCTGCTAACGCACGAACGCTTCAATACCCTGAATGAAGCGCGTCGCGCTGCAGGGGAATCCGTGTTTGCTAACCCGAGGAACGCAGCTTCCGGGTCTTTGCGGCAGCTCGATCCAGCCATAACCGCTTCACGTGGTTTGAGCTTGTTCTGTTACGGGCTTGCCGATCCTTTGTATTTCGGAAAAAGGACGCATTGGGAATTGTTGGATTACATCCAATCGATTGGATTGCCAGTGAATGCAAACCGATTCTTGTGTCACGGTATCGAGGATGTCCTTGTGCGGTATCGGGAGGTGGATTCGCTTCGGGAACATTTGCCATACGATATCGATGGTATCGTTGTAAAAATAAACGAATTGGTGCATTGGAGGATCCTTGGAGAGACATCACGCAGCCCTAGATATGCGATTGCTGGGAAGTTCGCTCCCAGGCAGGTATCGACTCGAATCCTCGAGATTATATGGCAAGTCGGTCGCAGCGGTGTTCTGACACCCGTAGCCAGCCTCGATCCGGTAACGGTTTCTGGTGTGGAAATCAGACGAGCGACGCTTCATAATTATGATGAGATAAAGAAGAAAGATATCCGCCTGGGGGATTGTGTCTTGGTACAGAGAGCCGGGGATGTGATTCCTGAAGTTCTGGGGCCTGTGCGGGAGTGTCGGACTGGGAGTGAGATCGAGCCGCTTGAACCGACTCACTGCCCTGAATGCCTGACTGCAGTCGTG
Organism: uncultured bacterium; assembly: GCA_964472395.1. Classification (GTDB taxonomy): domain Bacteria; phylum CSSED10-310; class CSSED10-310; order CSSED10-310; family CALFER01; genus CALFER01. The sequence goes on from CAYYMM010000020.1 coordinate 24,193, forward strand.
AAAGAAGCTGATGTCATCGCGATTCGATGTCCAAACTACAATTGTCCCGCGCAACGTGAGGAGCGATTGATTCATTTCGTTTCCAAGGGAGGATTTGATATCGAAGGTTTGGGGGAAAAACTGATTGCGCAACTTCTCGGGAAGATGATTGTGAAAGTACCCGAGGATCTTTTTTCTCTTTCCACTGAGGATCTGCTCACACTCGACCGTCAGGGTCTGAAATCCGCGCAAAAACTCATCGAACAAATCGATCGATCGAAGCTAATCGCTCTGGATCGATTCCTCTTCTCTTTGGGTATTCGCAGGATTGGCGAGAAATCGGCGAAGTTACTGGCTGCACATTTCCGTTCTTTGGATGCGATTGTCAACGCGACGCCTCTGGAGTTGCAGGCAATTGACACTCTGGGGCCAGAATCGGCGCAGTCTGTCTGGGATTACTTCCAGAATCCCGAGAACCGATGTCAGATCGATAAACTCAGAGCCAATGGTGTGCGAATTCAGGAAGTTGACCAACACGATCTCTCTGGTGCGCTGGCAGGTAAATCGTTCATCTTTACCGGAACATTAAGTCGATTCTCGCGATCAGCAGCAAAGAACATCGTGGAGAAATTGGGTGGACGTGTTCTTTCCTCCATCAGCAAACATGTCGATTATGTCGTAGTGGGAGAATCTCCCGGGAGCAAGCTCGACGAGGCTGTCAGGTTGGGACTGCACGTGATTTCCGAGCATGACTTCTTTGAGTTGACGATGGGGAACGGCCCGGGTGTCTGAACAAATGATTCCGGTTGCGTTGACTCGTAAAACAGCTGGATGTTAATATTCGTTTTTGCTCAGATGAAGGAATTGTTTTCCTGTTCTGAGATCCGCTATGTTCGGCTCGGATTGAGAGGATGATGTGAAGACGGGTTCAGGGGATTTGTGGGGAAATGTTCTTAAAAGCATGCGGAAAGTGGTCAGTCGCCAGGTTTTTGAGACCTGGTTCAAACAGACCACGCAGATCTCGATTACCAATAATAGTTTGGTCGTCGAAGTCCCTGGTCATCTCTACAAGCAACTGTTACAGGAGAAGTACTCCACAAAGATTCAAGAGATAGTCGAGGAGATTGCACAGCAACGGATGGAAATCATCTACCAGGTTGCTCCGGAAAAAGCGGATGAAGCATTGCCTTTGTTTGCTTCAGAGTTCAGCACTTCACAGGATTTGGATGCCAGCCCTCCGGAGCATGCCGCGGTTTCCGAATTGAATCGATATGTCACGAGTTCGCTCCAACCGCATTATACATTTGAGCGTTTTATCGTAGGACCCTCTAATCAATTTGCCCACGCTGCTGCTCAGGCTGTTGCCGACAAACCATCCGGTTCCTATAATCCATTATTCCTTCATGGAGGTGTGGGCCTGGGGAAAACGCACCTCATGCATGCGATCGGAAATACGATCCTTGGGAAAAAACCTGAGGCTCGCGTTCTGTATGTCCAATCAGAACAGTTTACGAATGAGATGATCAGCCATATCCGTTATGAAAAGATGGCCGAATTCCGATCCAAGTATCGAAGTGTGGATGTGCTGATGATTGATGATATTCAATTCATTGCGGGCAAGGACTCGACTGTTTCAGAGTTCTTTCATACGTTCAATACTTTATATGGAGCGCACAAACAGATCATCATCACCTCGGATCAGCCTCCTCGTTCGATCTCCAATCTGGAAGAACGGATCCGATCCAGGTTTGAAGCAGGTTTGATTGCGGATATTCAACCTCCTACTCTCGAAACGAAAGTGGCGATCCTCCAGAAAAAAGCGGATGAAATGGGTTTGATTTTACCTAATGACATCGCTCTATTCATCGCTTCCAAAGTGAAATCAAACATCCGCGAACTCGAGGGATCATTGGTCAATTTAACAGCACGATCGTCCCTGACAGGGGCTAAAATTGATATGGATGCAGCCTGGGAAAGTCTCCGTCAGTATGTGTCGGATAACGACCACACGCTAACGATTGAAACTGTCCAGAAACAAGTGGCCCAGTACTTTGACATCAAGACTTCAGCACTTCGAGCCAAAGGCAGAACTCAAGATGTCTCGATTCCTCGGCAGATTGCCATGTACTTATGCCGGGAATTCACGAATCAATCACTGTCAGAGATCGGGAAAAAATTTGGCGGACGGAATCATACCACCGTCATTCATGCCTGCCGCAAGGTCGAAATGGACATGGTTGCCGATGCAGAGATCCGAACCCAAGTCAATTTACTCAAAGGTATGCTCCAGGATTGACTGCATCCTGCCGCGCATGTCGACCCGACTGTTTTTTGCAAACATATTTCTGATCTCCGCTTTTTCACTACCGGTCTCCCATGTTCGACTCAGTGTGAGCAGAACCTGCGCATATCTTGAAACACATGAGCACATTCAACGCCATCAGGATCACGGTGCGCAACTTGTCACTCGTTTGGCCAAGACCAGTATCGGATTGAAGCTCGAGAAGAACGCGAGTTTCAACCAAGAATCTGTACCCAACGCGCTATACCGTAATCTACTGAAGCCGGAACATTCCCGAAGTATAATCGATGGATCGGATCAGGCGCGAGAATCGATCTTGAGGCAAGTGCCGGATCAGGTACAACAGCGAATTCATTTCTATTCGGAGCGGGGAAAACGTGATCTGCTCCTAAGATTGGACAGAGGAGAGGATTACATCCCGATGATCCAGCAGAAGATCTCGGATCGGGGTTTACCTGCTGAGCTTGCCTGGATACCATTGCTCGAGAGTAGCTATCATGCGCGAGCGAACAACCTTGGAATCAATGTCGGGCTCTGGCAACTCGCTCCTTCATTCGCGAGACAATTCGGGCTCAAAGTAAAATCTGGGGGAGATGAACGATTTGATCCCGAAAAATCAACCGATGCTGCCTTGGATGCACTCGAATACCTCTATAGCCGCTTCGGTGACTGGAATCTAGCCATTGCAGCATACAACGCCGGCGAATACTGTATTGCAGATGCTATTGAGAGGTCACAAACAAAAGATTTCTGGACGATTGCGAAAAAGAACCTGATCCCGCGAAAAACGCACTTCTTCGTCTCATCCATTCTCGCAATCCAGCACATGGTTGAAAACCCATCAGTCTTCGGCCTCGAATCAATCACATCAAAGTATCAGCAACAGGTTTCATGCGATGAGATAGCCGGAATACTGTGTGAGATTCTACTATTGTAACTAGTCGGTTCGATCCCTGCTGATTCAGGGTGTAACCTGACCGGTCAATATGACTTTGATGGTCTCGACGAGGATTCGAATATCCAGATAGACTGACTGGTTATAGATGTAAGCCAAATCATACTTCAGCTTATTTTCCGGAGTTGTCGCGTACCCGCCGTTGACCTGAGCGAGTCCTGTCAGACCAGGCAATGCCTTGAATCGTTCTCCATATCCCGGAATCGAATAAATAAACTGATCGACAAAGTAGGGGCGCTCGGGACGCGGTCCAACAAAGCTCATCTGTCCTTTCAAGATGTTGAACAATTGGGGTAGTTCATCGACTCTGTATTTGCGCAGAATCCGTCCGACTGGAGTGATACGTGCATCTTCTTCGCTTGTTAGAACTGGTCCGCAGGAATCCTCGGCACCATCAATCAATGTGCGGAACTTAACGATCGTGAACAACGAACGGTTCTTCCCGTAACGCTCTTGCCGATAGAAGACCGGTCCTCTCGATGTCGTCTTGATGAGTATCGCAGCGATTGCCATGATCGGAAGGCTTGGCAGAAGAAGCATCACGGCTAGAAAGATATCTGTCAGGCGCTTCCCGATCGGGACGACAGGTTGCTTGATTACCTCGATCAGCGGGATGTCATAAATGCGCAGGTGATTGATGCGGCCAATTAGGATTTCGTAACAGGTCGGTATGATGGAGATCCTGGCGGGGACTTGATCCAAACGAGCGATTTTGTCGATCAGGGCATCTTGCCAGGAACTCTCAGATGAAATCACCACCTCCTGAACGCGATACTCATCCACGATCCGAAGAAGATCGTCTCTATTACCTAAAATCGGATATCCGAAGAAGTCACGCTCGCGAGCACCATCCGGATGATCATCGAGGAACCCGATGATTTTCAATCCATATGTTGGTAGACGCTGGACTTCTTTTACCAGCCCCATCGATGAACTGTTGGTTCCCACGATCAGAAGGTTGCGCTCAGGAATCCGACCAGAATACACTTGTGTGAGAACTATGTGCCATGATGCGGTGAATACAGAATTGAAAAACCACAAGAGAATTAAAATCGATCTGGGGAAGAAGATATCCTGTCTGAAGAAGTAAATTGCCACCAAAATCAGAATTTCGATCGATACTGATCGCAACGATCGACTGATGATCTCGCTGTTTTTTAAATTGTAGAATCGATCGTAGAGCCCGTGGAAATATATCAAGGCAACATGAACCCCAACAAAGATACCTAAGTGGTGCGTGATCCAGTTGAACCGGTCCAGGGGCATTTTTTCATCGAAAAACATCAGGTTCGTTTTGGACCGAATCCAGTATGAAAAGTAGTAAAATATAGGAACCGACAGCAGGTCTCCCAATATCAAGAACACGCGAATGGACTTTCTGAAGAACTGTGGGTTGGTCAAACAGTTACCTCATGTGGCCTGAAAATGGCGCTCGTGCACCTTCAAAAATCGTCAATAAAATCCAGCGACACCAGATTCCTAGACGAACCAGAGCCTGGACTGGAAGTGGGTGTTTATCACGAAAGTGCTTCCTGTAAAACACCTCCATAGCATGATGTGTATGCCATAATGTTGTAAACGGCCTTTTTTTCCTGCTTTCTCCTCTGTAATGCATCGCCCTTGCACTCGGGCAATACATGACTCGATATCCGGCATTTCTAGCTCGAAGACAATAATCAAGATCCTCTCCGAATAAAAAGAAGGCTTCATCGAGATAGCCGATTTGCTCTTGAAGCCGACGTGAGATCATCATCAATGAACCCGAGACTGCCTCTACATCAGAGGAAATTCGGTCGTCAATCTGAGCAATTTCATACTCGCGTGAGAGGCGGAGGGATGGAAGCAGATGAGACAGAAAGGTAAGCCGGAAGAATGCGCTTCGCAATGTCGGAATGTTCCGCCTGCATTGTTTTTGAATTGAACCATCCGGGTTGACTACCCGGCCTCCCACGATGCCGATTTTGGGATCCGATTTCAAACAAGTCAGTAACTCGTTCAGACATACTGGATCGAGGTAAGAATCTGGATTAAGGAGAACAACCGCATCACCCTGGGCGATTCGGAGTCCTTGGTTGACTGCGTGCGCAAACCCTGTGTTTTCGTCATTCTGAATCCATGTAACCAGGTTGAATTGTTGGGTCACACGATGCCTGGAATCGTCTTCGGAGTGGTTGTCGATAACGATAACTTCCATTGATTCGGCGATCGTTGATCGATAAACCGACTCAATTGCATTGACCAATAAATCCGCCACCTTATAATTCACGATGATCACGCTGATCAATCGAAAGACCTCCCGGATGCAAGATAACAACTTAGGGACTGATCCAATTCAAGTCAAGAAATCTCAATGTGATCCCGTCACTGGACGTCGATTGCCAATAACGGAAGTAATAATCGCATGCATCTTGAGCATCAGTTATTTTATCAGCTATCAACACTGCGGCGTCAATTTATGGGATGAGGGTGTCCTGTTGAGTGGTGCTCAGAGGGTCTTGGATGGGCAGGTTCCGATACGCGACTTTCTGGCTTATCCTCCAGCACGATATCTGATCTCTGCAACCGCCTTGTCGCTCTCGGCCGGACATGTAGACGGACCTAGAATATTGATATCCATCCTGAGTGGACTCATGGGAGGCCTCATATTCTTCCTGGCCCGATCACTGGCGGGACGGTTGCCCGCATTGATCACATTGGCCATCTTCCTGTCTGCTCCGAGTCCCTACTATTATCGTTTTTTTACGTTCTCTCTTCTCTCAATGATGCTCGCCTCCTATTTGATGATGGAGCACTCCAACATACGGACCGGAGTCCTTGCAGGATGCATTTCAGGATTAGTCATCTGGTTCCGCGTGGAAGTCGGTGTATTCGCACTTGTCTTCTTTGTCGGATTATTAATACCTGCGCGGATCTCAAGCATTCGAAGTCGATATTCCCACAATCAGATCGTACTGCATTTGCTTCTTCTTCTTCTGGCGCTTTTGATCCCATGGCTGCTTCTAACTTTGTATGTTGGAGGATTTGGAGTTATCAGCCAGTATTTCCTTGAGTATTTACGGATTGCGACAGTTGGACAATCGGGTATGGCTCTGGAATGGCCTCGGGTCTGGGAGGCTGGATACTGGTTTCTGAATGGATTCTGGAAAGGATTTCAAAGTTCACTGATGCTCATGTCGTTTCCCGTGTTGTTATTTTCTTGGGTACAGACGATACGAGCAGCGGAGAGCGTCAGAAGAGTCTTACATCCGTATCATGCCATCGCATGTTTTTCTCTTGGTCTTGTCATTTGGCGTACCGGTTACGGCAACTTTCTGAGAGTGGTGCCAATCGTGGCAATTCCACTAATAACGACGGTGTTTCGTTCAACCCCCTCAACGCACAAACGAATCGAGTTGCTCAAGCAAATGGCGGCATCATTACTTGTGGCAGTGTTCGTTATCGATGCGTTGATTATGCATCCCGTTCAGTATTGTTCAATCGGGAGGTTGAATTTCGAGACATATCGTGTCGAGGTCGAACGATTAAATGTAAAGACGGATTTTTATACTGGAGCAGTCATCGAGAAAACCACGGAGATTGCGGAACAGCTTTTTCCGGCTGAGGGGGCTTTGGTGTGCTTCCCTTTCAATCCGATCTGGAATTATCTCCTGAAGATGCCCAATCCTCTTCGATATGAATGGCTGCTGCCCGGGCAACTGATGGACACTGAGGATCTTCGAGTCCTGGACATGCTGAAGCAAACAAGGATCGATGGGTTCATAATCAATGACCTGCCTCTGGATAACAAACGTTCACGCCAGTTTTCGCATGCTTATCCTGAAATTTTCGACTGGATTGACCGTCATTACTTCCAGATCGCGATGGTCGATGATTTTATGATGTTTTCAAACCCATCACAGAAACAGCATTTTCTACCCGAGATGCTACCGGCGCGGGTCGAGGGAATGGCTGCAATCGAAACAATCAATGTCAGTGATCGAAAATGGGACGCTTTTCGTCTGGACGGCACGGGTCAAATATGCTTCACGGTGACGATGAATACTCCGGGCATTTTCAAAATGGGAGTCCTGAGTCATGACGTCCAGCCTGTAACAATGCGAATCTCGTGGGAGACAGAAATGAGTCTGGATTCGATCCTGACTCGTCAGCTTCCGGAAAATTCGAACCATGTTACTGAGATATGTGTTGTTCCTTCGATGAATTCTGAGCAAGGGGAACTCTGCATCAGCATTGAAACGACATCGGAGGCACAAGTCTGGTTGATTGATCCTGTGATGGGCTACTGGGATCGTTATCCCGGTTTGCTCGGTTCGGTTCGGTTCGATTGACTTTCAATATGGCGATGATTAGGATTCAACGATGGAGGTATGATATGAAGATCAAGGTTTTTTCATTGAGCAGCCTGCATGTCCTTCTTCTGATGCTTGGAGTGTTATCACCGAGGTTCATCGGAGCGCAAGGGATGCCAATGACAGGCGGACAGCCAGCAATGCCGCCTGGACAGGGAGTATCCGGAGCGGAAACTGTTCAATTGAGTATTCCTCAGTATGTTGCTTTCTTCTCGGAGAAACCAGGAAATGTTCTTTGGGGAAGAAACGATGGACTTAAACTGATCAATATTGATGAGAAGCAGGTTGTTGCTCAACTCCTTGAGAACGAGCCGATTTCTAGCCTTGCGGTAAATCCCGCGAATCTTAATTCAGGATATGTTGCAACTGCATCAGGGCGTGTTTACCATGTTCAGTTTTCAGAGGGGAAAGCGAATCTTGAGATCGTTCCTCAATTAAGTTCAGAACCGGTTGGTCGGATACGATTCATCCTTTACAACCCGCATGAACCCTTAATTATACTCGCAGCAGAAGACACCAAGATTTATCGGAGCGAAGATGGAGGAAAGTCCTGGCTGGTGGAATCTCCAGCGATATTGACTCCGGAAATGGGACAGTCGGTCATCATGATGATGCCGGATCCAGCGCGATCTTCAAACTATCTCGTCACAACTCCGGATTATGGGCGGCTGATTGGTGATTGGAAATCGCAATCTCTGCGGTCCATTCCAGAAAAAGCCATTCCGCACGGGTATGTCGCGAAGAGATCCGGTATATCATACATTCCTATCGGGGATAACAGTGAATATTTTAATTTCAAGAACATGAATCTGATGCCGTTGCAGGTCGTATCACATCCCGAATCTTCGAATCAGTTTTTTATCGCAGGGATGGGGAACTCACCTGTAGGGCTCCAGATCAAAGATAATCGTTATGAGGTTGATTTTATGAATCGACGCTGTGGCATCTCATACACAGTATCGATTGACCCGGCGAACCACGAGCGAATCATTATTTCCAATGACAAAGGGATCGACCTCTCCAACAATCGAGGTGCGGACTGGAAAGCGATCGATTTCACCTATCAATCAAAACCTGAAAAGAAACAATAGGGTGGAGCTGATTTGAAGTACAACATTCTGATCGGGGTTGAAATCGTTCTGATTCTGGTTGGATGCAGTTCAGAACATAGCGTCAACACCGAACTCATTGAAAAATCCTCGCAATCTGAACCGGTAATTGAGATACCCGATGGAGCAGTTAGTACTATCCTTCCGATCAAATCCGGGCAGCGTGAATCCTCTTTGTTCGATCTGGTGACTGAATCCAATCTGTTCAGTTCGGATCGTTCATTCTCGGAATCAGACAGCGGGAAGAGTGTTGAACCGACTCCTATGCCGAAACAGTCTGCTGTGGAATTGGATAGCCTTAAACTCGTGGGCACTATTTCGACTGATCAGGGAGATATGTTCGCTTTTATCATCAATAAAAAGGACTCTGAAAAAAAAGGAAAAACCCAGCGGGTGGCTCGAGGTGAAAAAATCGGAGAATATACTCTGGAAGAGATCAAGAATGATCGGGTGGTTCTCCGGAATGGAGATAATCTTTCGGTCGTCTTTTTGAAACCGACCGAGCGAGCACAAGGGGGCGGAAAGTCGGGCGGAACAGAAAAAACAGGAAAGGATGCTGGTAAACGTCAGCAGAATGCTCAAAATCAAAGGCCTGCGTTCGAAAAATCCAAAGACTCAGACAACGCATCCATCGGAAGGGCATCTGGTGCTTCAGACCGACCTGTACCTCAAATGGAACGATCTGTGGGAAAACAGATGGAGGAGACGAGTCCCGATCAGAAACCTGATGATGCGAATGAGATGCAGAAAGAACATGAGGCAGCATCGCGTGCAGTTTCATCCTCTGCAACGATTTGCGGGGGTAACTCTTCGTCTCCGAGTGAAACTCAGATGTGCGGCAGGTAGAGGTAGCGATGAGGTCATCGAAAAAAAAACTCATTTCCTGGGGAACCTTTTTGGAGATCACTGGTTTACATTGCCAGAAAGGGAGATAACTCCCAGGATTTCAATCAATTCCTGAGAAGGAAAAGGAGGATGTGAAATGAAAAAGGCTCTGTTAGCGCTGACAATGGTTCTTGCAATTGGATTGATGAGCAATGTTGCATTCACAGATGAAGTTTGGCCGTATGCATTCTGGCAGCACGGTTGGGATTGCTTCACATTCTGGAGCGTCACGAACTTCCATCCGACCGGCAGCATCACTGCCACAGTTACCCTGAAAGATGAAACTGGCGCATTCGTTGCCTCGACAGCAGCGACAGTACTTGCTCAAGCTAGCTTCCAGCCTGCCACAGAAGGTTCCGCTTGGTATCCATACCAGGGCGATGACAAACTTGGCTACGGCACATACTCGGTTGATACACCTGCCGAAACAGCCGAGTGGGATTGCGTTTATGTTTGGGCTTGCGTCTATGGCCATGCCGCCTATCAGACCACATCATTCGGCTCCGGAATTTTCCAGCCGGGATTTACCGTTGTTGATCCGGGTAACCCGCACGGTGTTGCAGGAATGTAATTCAGTAGAACTGATAAGCGCCGGACTCAAGTCCGGCGCTTTTTTTTTGTATGCCTCCGGCAGAGGCGCATGTTCTTGGTGTTGAGATGAAAACATCAAATCCACTCTACCAGACACGTGGATTTGTTAGCCGAACAGAAAAGTTACCACGGTGAGGTAATAGCTGGGGTAAACCGAAGGTAAAACGTTGACCTCGCGAATTAAAACAGCTTAGAAGGCAAATATACAGGGTTTGCTGAGTGTCATTCTCGTCATGAAGCGGTGGCACCTGCAGAAGATATAAGAAATGAAAGCAAAGAGAAGCTTTGCAGACGGTCATTATCCCACTTCGTTAATCTGTCCGTTCAACGCAAGTCTGTTTGTCGTTTCCGTTCAATTTTGAGATGTTGCATCCGCTTGTACAAATTTGAACGCGGTGTTCCAATTGCAAGCGCTGTCGCTTTGATGTTCCAATGATTCTCTTCGAGTTTTGAAAGTAAATACTGACGTTCCGACTCATCCTTGAAACTAGAGAGTGAATCATTGGGAGAATGACTCCGAAGTAGTCTTTCTGTCGAAAAACGCTCGAGATCTGCTTTAACATCACTCACGCTGACAACTGGCCCTTGAGATAGTATCAAGTTTCTTTCAATCACATTTTTCAGTTCCCGGATGTTCCCGGTCCATGGCAGAAGTTTTAAATATTCGATTGCATCTCTTGAAAAATAAACATTCATCAGGTTGTTGGCTCGAATAAATCGAGATGAAAAATAGGCAACCAACTCCTCCAGATCATCGATGCGATCTCTCAACGGTGGTAACACAATCGGAATGACATTGATTCTGAAATATAGATCTTCTCGGAATGTTCCCTCTGTAATCATTTCTTCTAGATCCTGATTGGTAGCCGATATAATTCGAACGTCTGCGTGCAATGTCTGGGCACCCCCAACCCGCTGAAATTCCCCGAGTTGAATCGCGCGAAGCACTTTGGCTTGTGTTCTGAGACTCATATCCCCGATTTCGTCTAAAAACAGCGTACCGTTATGTGCCAATTCGAATTTGCCGCGTAATCTCTCTGTCGCTCCGGTGAAGCTCCCCTTTTCATGTCCGAACAGCTCACTTTCTATCAAATCCTCCGGAATTGCCGCACAGTTGACCTGAACGAATGGATTCCCAGAACGCCGCGATCGCCGATGAATTTCTTCGGCCGCGAGTTCTTTTCCGGTTCCGCTTTCGCCGCGGATTAAAACCGAAAGCTCTGATTGCGCAACTTTATTGATGATTTCTATCACGTCGGTCAACGCACGTGATCGACCAATCATGATGGTTTCATACTTGTTTTCGGAAGAGGATGCTTTGGATTTTAAACGGGCAAACTCCAACGCATTGCGTACTGTAAGCACGATTCGATCTCTTTGCGGAGGTTTTTCCAGAAAATCGAATGCTCCGATCTTTGTTGCCTGAACGGCAGTCGCAATTGAACCATGGCCTGACAGCATGATAACGGGAAGATCCGGATAATCCAGTTTGAGTTTCTGGAGAGTATCCATACCATCGAGTCCCTGCATTTTGAAATCCAGTAGTACAAGATCGGGTCTGCGTTTCCTCGCGATTTCCAAAGCCTTTGATCCATCATCTGCTTCGATGGCCTGATAGCCTTCGTACTCGAGTATCATGCGAATAGCAGAGCGAATTCCAGGTTCATCATCCACAATTAAAATTTTGTCCATATGGCCTCCGAAAACGAAACGAGTATCTAATGGAAGAATATCACAAATCGACCCTTGATTTGAATGTTCTGAGAGTATCAATCGTTAAATCTGGCGATCAGTCACTGATCAACTTATAATGATCCACGATGAGATATGAATACCAAAAATATTGATTGAACAGGAGTAAAAAATGAAAGGCGAGTTAATCGGTATTTTGAGTGATCTCTTCAGCTTGTATTCCCCATCGACACAGGAATCTAGAACTATTGAGTACTGTTATGATCATCTGAAGAAGACAGGTTGGATTACGAGATTGGACGGAGTTGGCAACTTGATGGCGCAAAAGAGCTCAAAGCACCCCATGCCTCTTCTGAATGCCCATCTCGATACCGTTCAAGATGATTCAGACAGAGAAGGTTTAAGCAAGACCGTTTTCAATCCAAAGACTACCAATTTTACTAACGAGGGAGTCATGATCGGTTGTGACGACAAAGCAGGTCTTGCGGCCATTCTATATCTTGCTAAACATTGCTCTCATCCATTTAAAATCCTCTTTACCGTTCAGGAGGAAATCGGGACGAAAGGGATTCAACAGATCACTGACGATTTTTACCAGGATGTCTGTTGGGCTTTCACACTGGATAGACGCGGATCGTCCGATATCATTTCACGGTATCGAGATCGAGTCATGTGCAGTCGAGGTTTTGTCGAAAAATTACGCGAATTCGGAACACGCCGTGGTTGTCCCCTCGATGAAGCGACCGGGACAATGGCGGATACCTATTATATCTCGGGTTTCTGTCCGTCCGTGAATCTCTCGATCGGATACTACAATGCACACACAAAGGATGATTTTCTAAGCCTCGATGATCTGATCAGAATCATCCGTCTCGTTTGGTTCTCATTGGCTCGAGCAGAGGAGTTGAGACAAGCTGCGAATAGAGAGTAACTACAGCCAGAAGCGAGCACCCATCACTGCTTTCCAGATTTTTTCTTCGGATTGAAGAATGACTTCAGTTTTTCGGCCAACGTCGGGGGAGCTTTCGCTGCACGTTCTTCGTTGATTGCCGCAAGGCCTTGTCGCGCCAATCCATGCTGAGGCGTCCACGATAAAGCGCGACGATAGCATACTTCTGCGCTTTCCAAATCCCCCAGCTTATGGTGGATTTTTCCCATAAGAGCATGAAAATCTGGATTTTCCTGGTTGAGTTTTATCGCTTCCTTACAGGCGGCAATTGCATCTTTGCGAACCCGAGGATTGGGGTGATTCGATAGCGCCATTGCAAGTCTTGCATGATACTGAGGTTGTAGTGGATCAAGGTTGATTGCAGACTTGAAAAACTCGATCGCAGGAATGATTTCCTTTTTTTGAAGAGCCTGAATGCCTCTTTGAAACTGTGCCTGGGCTACCTGGGTTTCCTTGTCGATTTTTAAGGGCTGACCATGATCTTCCGCGTAGTACAGGGATTGATCATACTTTATGCGTTCGCCTTCATCGAGCAGCAGATTGTAGGCATGATTGATTTCATTGAAGATTCGTTCGAGTTTATTCTTGTAATCTGAATCCAGATCGATTCCGTATCGATCCGGGTGCATGAGTTGAACCAGTTTTCGGTATGCTTTTTTGATATCTTCAGACGTTGCGTTACGAGTGATGTAGAGAAGGTCGTAGTAGGTCCATCTATCGAGATTCCGATCATACTCTTCGATTCGATCTGTAATACTCTTGGGAATTTGATCAATGTTCATGGTCGATCATCCTCTCATCGTCCTCATCATCATGAATCAATCTCAATTAAGAGAGACTCGGCAGCGTCGAGTGCCTCTCTGAGATGGTTGCCGGCGTTACCTCCCGCCTGGGCCATATCAGGTCTGCCACCACCAGATCCGTTTACAAGAGCAGCAATCTTCTGGATGATCGTGACGGCATTGAACTTCGATGTCAGATCCCGAGTGACCGCGACAAGCAGATTGGCACGGTCTTGTGAGGCTGCTCCCAATACGACAATTCCGCTTCCCAGTTTATCCTTCATTTCATCCGCAAGCCCGCGGAGCTGATTGGGCTGAAGACCATGGATTTCTCGAATCAGATATGCCGTACCCGCAGGTGTCCTTCGGATGGCATCTGTCGAAAGCACCTGTTGTTTAGCTTCTCGGGTTTTGATCTCATCCAGTTCTTTGTTTAACTGACGAATCTGCCGCTGAACTCGATCGATTCGATCCGGTGTCGAATCCTCGTCGCATTTCATGATCATTGAGCATTGTGCCAGAAGCTGAAGCTTGTTGTTGACCCATTGAATGCTACTGAATCCGGTAACTGCCTCTATTCGTCGGATTCCTGATGCGATACTTGACTCGGACAGAATCTTGAACAAACCAATCGAACCCGTGTAAACAACATGTGTACCACCACAAAGTTCCGCGGACACTTCCGAAACTCGAATCACTCGCACGCGATCTCCGTATTTCTCGCCGAAGAGCGCGGTAACTCCCTGATCCAGCGCTGTTTCTAAATCGGTTTCAGCGGCTGTGACCGGTAAGTTCTCGAGAATCATCCTATTGACCTGATCTTCGATCGAGATGATCTCTGCCGGATCCAACGGAGCGAAATGAGTGAAATCGAATCGAAGACGATCGGATGACACCAGCGAGCCGGATTGTTTGACATGATCACCCAGGCATGCCCGCAAAGCCGCGTGCAACAGATGGGTCGCGGTATGATTCCGAGCTACTGCTTGTCTGTGCACCTGGTCGACTTCCGCAGTGACGAGTTCGTCTATCCGGAATATGCCTTCTATGACTTTCCCTTGCAAAAGACCATGATTTGTGCCGATTTTCTTGGCTGATTGAATGGAGATCAAACCTGATCCGGATCTAAGAACTCCTGAGTCGCCGACTTGTCCTCCCGATTCCATATAGAAGGGAGAGGGATTGATCATAATGTCGACCACCATTCCCTTTGAGCAGGAATCGATCGATTTTCCATCGCTTAACATGGCCAAAATGCGAGCTTCCGATGTGGTGGCTTCATATCCGATGAACTTCGTCGACGGAAGTTGTTGCACGAGTGTCTCGTACGGGCCTGAATCCGTCGTTTCGCTTCCTTTTAATGATGAGCGTGCTCGTGTTTTCTGTTCGTTCATCGCGTTCTGATACCCGACAAGGTCGATCGAGAGTCCTGCTTCTATCGCGATATCCTGTACAAGATCGATTGGAAATCCGAAAGTGTCGTACAGCCGGAAAACATCTGTTCCGTTCAACTTTCCGGAACCTGAATGCAATGTTTTCTCAATGAGATCCTCGACTGCAGGCATTGCCTGATTGAGTGTTTTGAAGAAGCGTTCCTCTTCATGTTTTATTACCTGATTCACCATGGACTTTCCATGAATCAGTTCCGGATAGATCGGGCCCAGCTTTTTCACTACTGATTCGGATATTGCGTGAAGAAACGGTCGGTTGAACCCTATCTTTTTCCCGAATCGCATGGCGCGCCGGATGATACGCCTTAACACGTAACCGCGCCATTCATTCGAAGGAACGACACCGTCGGCGATCAAGCAGGTCGCCGCCCTGACATGATCCGCAATGACTCTGAACGGAAACGGGTTGTTATCGGCGACTTTCGACGAGATGCCTGCGAGATTGTAGATCGATTCAAGGATTGGAGTGAACAAGTCGGAATCATAATTCGATCGCACACCTTGAATAATCGATGTAATTCGTTCAAGACCCATGCCGGTATCGACATGTTGCTTAGGAAGCAATGCCAGTTCTGTTTCGCTTTTCCGGTTGTATTGGATGAACACGAGATTCCAGATTTCGATGTAGCGTCGACAATCGCCATTGACTGAGCAACGATGTGGTCGGTCCGTCAGATTGCAGAATTCCGGGCCGCGGTCGATGTGAATCTCCGTGCAAGGTCCACAGGGACCGGTTTCTCCCATCTCCCAGAAGTTTTCCTTTCGACCGAAAAAAACAATATGATCCTTCTGAAGGTCAGTCTCATTCGCCCAGATCGCCGCTGCTTCCTCATCGGCAGGAATCTCATTCTGGTCGTCTCGAAAGACAGATGCCCAGAGTTGGGACTTGGACAACCCCCATTTCTCTGTTAGCAATTCCCAGGCCCAAGTAATGGCTTCCTTTTTGTAATAGTCACCGAATGACCAGTTCCCCAGCATCTCGAATAGGGTGTGATGGTGGGGAGAAAATCCGACCTCGTCCAGATCGTTGTGTTTCCCTGAGACGCGCATGCATCGTTGGGAATTGACGGCACGTGAGTAGATCGGGATTTCGAGATTCAGAAAGATAGGCTTGAACTGGTTCATTCCGGCGTTGGTAAACAAGAGTGTGGGGTCGTCGCCGAGAACCAGGGGGGTGCCACGGACATGCTGATGGCCATGTGTTAAAAAAAAGTCGATGAACTGTTGTCGGATGTCTTCAGATCTCATAAAGCCTCATTTTGATGTGTATCACGGGGTGAGTCGGAAATCAGTTGTTATCGAACTGATTTGAGAAATCGAAATTGGTATCTTCCCGCAATGATTTTGCTTCTTCGAAATGGGGTGAACCGGATACAGGTTTCTGCACCGGATGTTCTTCCGCTGCCGCGTCCTCCATTGATTCCAGTGCGATGTCGGCGACAGTTTGAATACCTTTGAATTTGAGAGCGAAGTCATCAGGGTTGGAGCAACTTCGGAGTGCTTCCTGATATGTGACCAATCCGTTTTTAACAAGCATCCGCAAAGATTGATCGAACGTCTGCATTCCATACTGGGATACGCCCTGTTCGATTGCATCCTTGATCGCTGCCGTTTTCAATGGATCAATGATGTGATCACGGATCAGCGACGTCGATCTCATGATTTCAACCGCTGGGACACGCCCCTTATCATCGGCGCGCGGAATCAGACGTTGTGACACGACTGCTTTTAACACCGCCGCCAGTTGCAGGCGGATCTGCTGCTGCTGATGGGGTGGATAAAAGGCAATAATCCGTTGGATAGTTTCAACCGCATCCATCGTATGCAAAGTGCTAAAAACGAGATGGCCTGTTTCTGATGCAGCAAGCGCGGTCTCGATAGTCGCAAAATCCCTCATTTCGCCTACTAGAATGACATCTGGATCCTGTCTGAGTGCTGCACGAAGAGCATCCGAAAATGAAAACGTATCCGAACCGAGCTCACGCTGATTGATGAGCGACTTTTTGTCTCTGTGAAGGTACTCGATCGGATCTTCAATCGTCATAATATGCACGGTCCGGCTCTCGTTTATCTTATCGATCATCGCAGCGAGCGTGGTGGATTTTCCACTCCCGGTTGTGCCGGTACATAAAATAAGTCCTCGTTCTTCTAGAGATACTTTCTCGAGTACTTTGGGAAGATGTAACTCTTCGAGAGTCCGGATTCGCATTGGAATGACTCGAAAGACCAGCCCGACCGTGCCCCTTTGACGAAACACATTGACACGGAAACGACCGAGGCCGGGGACACTGTGGGCGAGATCTATCTCGTTGTTCCGTTTGAATTTTTCCTTCTGATAATCATTCATGATTTCAAACGCCATTGCAGTGGTATCTTCCTGCGTGAGACGTTTCTTTTCGAGCATCGGAACAAGTGATCCGTTGATGCGGAGAATTGGTTGTCGTCCGACTTTGATGTGAATATCGGAAGCTCCACGCTCTGTTGCGGTCGTGAGGAGCTCTTTTAAATCCATATCATTGACCTCCCGTCCCGAAAGGAATCCTTTGCGAAGTCTAGAAAGAATCGGGGCGGTAAGTCAAGTTTATGGACGCTGGAACTGATTCAGCTCGATTAAGATAACCTTTAGAAGCACTTACTCGGTTTTCGAAGGTGATGCGAAGCGAAATTTTCCGGATGCGCTGATTTTCTGCTGGATCTGCTGTACCATTTCAGGATTGTCGAGTAGAAAACGCTTGGCATTCTCTCGTCCTTGACCGATGCGTGTCTCGCCAAACGAGAACCACACGCCACTTTTCGTTATGATTTCTATGTCCGTGGCGATGTCCAACAGTGAACCTTCCCAGGAAATCCCCCTACCGTAGATAATGTCAAACTCAGCGGTTTTAAAGGGCGGAGCGAGTTTGTTCTTGACCACTTTTACAACCGTCCGATTTCCAGTTATTTCATCACCTTCTTTGATGGTTTGGGTTTTCCGGATATCAAGGCGAAGCGAGGCATAAAACTTCAATGCGCGACCGCCGGTTGTCGTTTCCGGATTGCCGAACATCACGCCGATCTTCTCGCGTAGCTGGTTAATAAAAATGAAGCATGTATTGCTTTTTGATATGGTTGCAGCCAATTTGCGCAGGGCTTGGGACATCAATCGCGCTTGCAATCCAACATGAGAATCACCCATTTCTCCTTCGAGTTCAGCTCTCGGGACAAGCGCAGCCACGGAATCAACGACGATCACATCGACCGAAGCACTCCTAACAAGTAACTCACCGATTTCAAGAGCTTGCTCTCCGGAATCAGGTTGGGAGATTAAAAGTTCATCGATGTCCACTCCGAGTTTCTTGGCGTAAGCTGCATCCAAGGCATGCTCAGCATCGATAAACGCACAGATTCCACCTAGTTTTTGGGCCTCAGCAATGACGTGTAATGCCAGGGTAGTCTTTCCGGATGATTCCGGACCATAAATCTCGATGATGCGACCTCGCGGAAATCCGCCGATTCCCAATGCAATATCAATCGAGAGACATCCGGTAGAGATGACAGGAAAATCAGGTGTGATGTTCCGGTCCCCTAACTTCATGATAGCGCCTTTCCCATATTGCTTTTCAATCTGTGAAAGTGCGCTCGAGATCGCTTTTTCACGCGTATCTGAATGTGAATTTGCTTGTACCATACATTCCTCCTTGTGCGCAGATTATATTAAATCAAACGTTGCCATGCGAGAATAAACAGGGCCAGTCGAACGCAGTTCGCTGTTATACAGAACGCATTCATCGATTATGATGTTATGTGAATCATGGAAGCACTCAGACTTTAGCTGATCCGATAGATTGCAGCCGCTGTGTTGCCGATTGCAACGCGCGAGTGTCAGATGAGGTTTGAACGGTTTCTTGTCGAGTTCGATTCCAAGGCTCTCTGTTGCACTAATGAGGATGTTCCGGATCTTAAGTAATTCAGATGGGATGTGCCGGAGACCTAGCCAAAGTACTCGAGCTTTTGATGGATCTGGAAAAGCCCCGAGCGCTCCGAAATGAAGCGAAAAGGAGGGGGTCTTGTCGAGCTTGATCCGTGCTGTTTGGGCGAGGCGTTGAGCGACTTGGAGAGGGATGGTGCCGAGGAACACGATGGTAATATGGGTTTGTTCTGGGTTTATCCAGCGATAGTGATTGATCATGTTGCCCATTTGAGATTGCAGATGTGTGATCAGGCGAGAGATGTCTATCGCGATGGGGAATGCAAAAAAAGCACGACATTCTCGTTTCAAATTCACTGGCACCAATCCTTCCCTGGACCTCAGAAACAACTTAGAACTAATATGATACAATTAGAATAATCGATGAAAAGTTTGCGTGCAATAAAAAAAAGCGGCAGAGGTCTCTCTGCCGCTTGAGCTGTGTAATGGATCAATGTGAGACCAGATAGGGCCATGCATCAGACTCGTTTCCTGATGTGTCCCGAGCTCGGATCTCCAGAGAAAGAGGGCCAGGAGGAAGATACGGACCATCCGGCGCGAAATAATGGCCATTCATGGTTAGATCCAATCCCCAAACGGTATCTCCCGCTCCAAAGTCCTCAGCTTCTCCATTGTCAGAGAACATCATCCCGAGGGGGATACCTGCGAAGTATAACTCGACAGCAGTAATATCAGGTGCTCCATCCGGATCACTTATGATTGCCGTTATGCTGTGTCTCGGGCCTTCCTCATATCCAGCGGTTGCGTGTGATTGATATCCTGCAAGCCAAATCTGAGGTTTTCCTGGTCCGGAGTTGGTACGGCCGAAGGGTAATTCCGTCTGTACTCGGAACTGATATTCCTGTGAGTGCATCCAGGCATCAAACGATGCCGCACCGGATTCGCCTGGGCGATCAGCCATGATGTGCAGATACGGCCACAATAGGCCAGTATGCCCCGCAGCATCATGTGCAGCTAACTCAAGAAGATATGCTCCGGACGGAACCTGGCCAGGTAACAGCTGAAGATTGAAACCATAGATACCATCGCCAGCCGAAAAGTCACCATGGTTCCCATCATCCATCAACAAGACACCAGTTGGAATACCACCGAAGAAAACTTCAACTGCAGTCGTATCGCCTTGCGCATCAACTACATAGGCAAGCAGGGACAGTGGGCCTCCATCGGAGAACGACAGGTTTGATGTGTAATAACCGGCCCACCAGATCTGAGGTTTCAGCGATGAAGGAGTCGCTTCGATCCATTCACTATAGTTTGAGTAGTTTCCTGTTTTATCTTGGGAAGCGACAGAGAACAACATAGGAATGCCTTGATCCAGTCCATAAAGAGCAATTTTAGGCGGATTTCCCAGAGCATCTATCGTGTAATAGTGCTCCATGTAGGAGATTTCATCGCTTGGGTATCGGCGGCAAACCCAGTAGCCATCAAGATCCTGATCCAGTACCGGATCATCATTCGCAGCCCATGCCATGGTGACACCACGGTCAAAAGATTCCACGATCAGATTTGATGGAATACTCGGAGGAACGGTATCGATTGTATGGAAAGAGAACTGATAATCATCAGCAGGAGATTCCTGCGGGTTCGAGTCTCCATTTCCATCGAACATGTTTCCGAGTGTGTCCCGAAGACCATCGCTGCCACCACGAATCGTCACTGTATATTCGACATCACGTTGAAAACCAATCGGATCTAGCCGAACTTCAGTTGCTGATGTGGAAAAGAGCGAATATGGAACGAGGATATTATCTTTCTTCAGTTGAATGTTTTCATAAGTGATCGTCGCAAAATCGATAGATTTGGTGAACTTCATCGTGATCGATCGATCAGCGCCAATGTTATAAGAGCCGTTATTCGAGGGGAAGTGCGTCAGAACTTTTAACATGGAGAAATCACGATTACTGAGCCAAAGGTTTACTCCAGAAGCACCGCTACCCTCGCTCGCCGCAATAACATCCCGAAGTCCATCGCTGTTGACATCAGCGATCGTGACTCCGATGTAATCTCCGTCAGATGTCGGTGAAGCTATATTCGCGAAAGAAGATGATCCTGGAAATGAAAAAACACTCTTGAATGCGAGTACGCCTGATCCTTTACTCGCTGCAATGACATCCGGAATACCATCATTCGTAAGGTCTCCGGAAGTCACATCGCGAATTTGCGAGTAACCAAATGAGGTCGTATCGAAGGTGCAGGTTGTGTGTCGAATCGGCAGCGAACCCCTTCCAAAAAAACCGTTCAAGCCGTGTCCATCTTCTCCGGCGATGAAATCCATCTGCGAGTCTTTATTGAAATCATCCACACAAATGCCGTAGTAGTGATCGAATCCGCTGGGTTGATAGTAGAACATGCCGGTGTCGAAGTATGAAGTGCTTGCATTGGTGTCGGTCCAGAACAATCGAAGACCAGGATTGCCGACTTTCTGCGAGCACACCAAATCA
>CAYYMM010000021.1:0-45116 GCA_964472395.1 uncultured bacterium
CAATCTCGGACCGATGCTGACACTGTCGGGCTATTCACGCGTGGTCTCGGTCGTACCGGAAATGACACAGGCCGACCGCACAATCACGACGCCGATGGGATCCTTCACAATCCCGGGAGGCACGCAGCAGCTCGGCGATTACGATTCGCACTCGGTCGATCTGGAATTCCGCCAGACGCTCTACGCGGGAGGCCGGTTGAGCGGAGCGGTCGCGGTCGCAGAATCCATAGCGCAGACGGCATCCGAGCACCAGCAGGCCGCACAGTCCGCGCTGGACGGGCAGGTCGCGGCGGCCTACTTTTCACTGCTCCGCCTGACGGATATTCTTCGGATCGCCGAGATGTCCCTGGCGGTCACACGCGCGCATGCCGACGACGTCCGGAACCGGACCGACGCGGGAGCGCTCACGGCCAACGAAACGCTCAAGGCGGATCTGCGCGTGTCGGAGGCAGAACAGACTGTCCTGTCAGCCCGCAATCAGATCCGAACGGTCCAGAGTCGCCTGAAGCAGTTATGCGGAATCGAATCGGACTTCGAGATCACGCGGGGAGCCTTCGAGTCGATCGATGTGCCGATGCCGGACTCAGCGGAAGCCCTCGGAACCGCTCTCTTACATCGCAGGGAACTCACGGTTCTCCATGCCCAACTCGAATCGGCCCGGCGCGAACGGGATCTGGCTTCGCGCGAATCCCGCCCGACAATCGGCGTGTTCGCGCGCGCATCCTACGGCAAACCGGGGCCGGATTTCGTCCGCAACGACTGGATCGATTCGTTCTCGGCCGGTCTCAACATCGCCTGGAACGCATGGGACAACGGAAGAACCTCGGCGGGAACCAGCCGCGCCGAGGCTCGGATCCGCCGGGTGGAGGCTCAGATCAGCGCGCTGAAGGCGACCATCACGCGGGAAGTCGAGACGACGCTGATCGAACTGGACGATACACGCGCACGTCTGGCGGTCGCGGACCGGGCGGTCATTCAGGCCGAAGAACAGTTTCGCATGACCGCCGACCGATTCCACGAAGGCACACTCACCAACACGGACTACCTGGACGCAGAAATCGCGCTGTCCCGCGAACGCGTCAACAGTGTCATCACCCGGACCGACATGATGCTCGCATGGGTCCGCTATCTCCTGGTCACGGGCCGGGATATTCTCGAGGAGTTACACCCATGACCCCATTCCGCACGCTCACGCTGATTGTCCTGCTGATCCTGCCCGCCTGCGCTCCCGAAAAACCCGCAATCACGGGCTCGGGTGTCATCGAGGCCACCGAGGTGCTGGTATCGCCCGCCATCACCGGGGATATTCTCGCACTGCCCGTGCATGAAGGCGATCCGGTGACCGCCGGACAGGAACTCGCACGGATCGACTCGGAACAACTCCAACTGGAACGCCAGGCCGTCGCTGCGACGCTCGACGAGATCGCCGCGGGAACGATTCAGGCCGACGCCCAGATCGCGCAGGCCACGACCGCTCTGGCCGGCGCACGGAAATCGTTCGAACGCGCCGAAGCCCTCAAGGCCAAGGGCTCCATCTCAAACCAGAACTACGACGACGCCGATACCGCCTATAAGCTCGCTCAACGGCAACTCGACACGGCCCGCACAGCGTTGAACGTCCTGGAAGCCCGTAAACACTCGACGGAAGCCCGACTGAACGTCCTGGATTACCAGATCCGGGAAGCGATCATCACCGCACCGATCGACGGAATCGTGATCGAAACCTTTCAGGACGCCGGCGAACGCGCCATGCCGGGCAAGCCCATGCTCAAGATCGCCGATCTGAAGGATGTCTGGGTGAAAATCTACATCGATCATGCGGATATGGGAACGGTCAAAATAGGAGCTGATGCCCGGATCCTGATCGATTCTCAGCCGGGCATGCCGGTCACGGGCCGCGTGACGTGGATTGCGAGTTCCGCCGAGTTCACGCCGAAAAACGTGCAGACTCGGAATGCACGCGCCGATCTGGTCTACGCGGTCAAAATTACTGCCGCAAATCCCGACGGTGTTCTCAAGATCGGCATGCCGGTGGACGTTCTCGTTGCGGGGTTTCCAGAGTATAGAAAGTAGAGAGTAGAGAGTAGAGAGTAGAGGGGGGAGTGCTGAGCATTGGACATTGATCATTGGACATTGGGTGATGGAAATTTAGGGTTGGACATTGGGTGTTGCTTATGAAGCATATTTATCAGCTGTGATTCAAGCATAAACAAGACTGGATTGGGTGCCCACCGGGGCGAACGACGAGACAGGTGATGCGATGAGTATTTTGATCGATGACATTCACAAGACCTATGGCGCTCAGATCGCGCTCGCGGGGGTGACGCTGTCGATCCGGGAGGGTGAGCGTTTCGGGTTGATCGGGCCTGACGGCGCGGGCAAGTCGTCCCTCATGCGCATTCTCTGTGGGCTGCTCCGGGCCGACCACGGCTCGTTCACCCTTTGCGGCCTCGACGGCAGCCGGGATCTCAGAGCGATCAAGTCGTCGATCGGATACATGCCGCAACGGTTTTCGCTCTATCCCGATCTGACGGTCGCCGAGAATCTCCGGTTTTTCGCCGACCTCTTCACGGTGCCTCGCAAGGAACGCGAAGAACGGCTGGAACGCCTCTACCGCTTCAGCCGTCTCAAGCCATTTGCCGCGCGCCGCGCCGCTGCGCTTTCGGGAGGCATGAAACAGAAGCTCGCCCTGTCCTGCGCGCTGATCCATACACCCCGCGTCCTGATTCTCGATGAACCGACCACGGGTGTCGATCCGGTTTCACGGCGCGAGTTCTGGGACATCCTTTCGGAACTGTCCCGCGACGGCACGACGATTCTCGTGTCGACACCGTACATGGACGAAGCCGCGCGGTGCGACCGGATCGCGTTCATCCACCACGGCAGACTCCTGGCGGTTGACACACCCGCGGGTATTCCGGGCCGATTCCCCCTCACCATTCTGGAGTTCCGGGGGCGGCGATTTCCGGTGCGGCACGACGATGTGCTCCGGGTGAGGGGTGTCGCGTCGGTGCGGTTGCTCGGAGATCGGCTCAGGGTCGCCTGCGAGTCACGGGAGGCGGTGGAGCGTTCTGTGCGCGACACGCTGGAGCGAGGTGGCGCGGAGGTTCTTTCGGTTCGGACGGATACGCCGTCCATCGAGGACACATTCGTGCATCTGATGCATGAGGAGCCGGGGCATGTCTGAGTCTGCTTTTGCGGTTGAGACGAAGGACCTGACGCAGCGGTTCGGCCGATTCACGGCGGTCGACCGAGTGACGATGACGGTGGACAAGGGGGAAATCTACGGGTTTCTGGGGGCCAACGGCGCGGGGAAGACGACGACCATCCGGATCCTGTGCGGGCTGCTCCGTCCGACCTCGGGCAGCGCCTTCGTCAACGGGCACGACGTGATCCGCTATCCCGAGCGGGTCAAGGCGGGGATCGGCTACATGTCGCAGAAGTTTTCGCTCTACGAGGATCTCCGGGTCCGGGACAATCTCGTTTTCTTCGGCGGCATCTACGGACTCGGTCGGGAGAGGATCGAACAGCGAATCGCCGAAATCACCTCTGCGACGGGGCTCACAGAACTCCTCACCAGGAAGGTGCGGGGGCTGCCGACGGGCTGGAAACAGAGGCTCGCGCTGGCCTGTGCGGTGCTGCACGATCCGGGGATCATATTTCTGGACGAACCGACAGGCGGGGTCGATCCGGTGTCGCGGCGGACGTTCTGGGATTTCATCTATTCGCTGGCGGACGCGGGCAAGACGATTTTCGTCACGACGCACTACATGGACGAGGCGGAATACTGTCATCGGATCGCGATCATGTATCAGGGGCGGATCCTGATGTGCGATTCGCCGTCCGCGATCAGAGAATCGACCGGCGACGCGCTGCTCGAGGACGCCTTCATCCGGCTCATCACGCGCGAATCGGACAGGGAAACGGGAGGCCACTGACATGCAGCGGCTGCGTGCGATCATGAAGAAGGAACTCCTCCACATCCTCCGGGACGTGCGGTCGCTCACGATCATCTTCCTGCTGCCGCTCATCATGCTGGTCCTTTACGGGTATGCCATCCGGCTGGACCTGAAGAACATCCCGCTCGCGGTGTGGGATGCGGACAACAGCCAGGAGAGCCGCGAATTGATCCGGGCATTCACGCACAGCGGCTACTTCACGCTGACGCTGCATGCCATCACTCCGATCGACCCGCAGGAGGTGTTCCAGCGGCGGATTGCGAAGACGGTGCTGGCCATTCCGGCCGGTTACGGCGCGAGCCTGTTCGAGGGCCGTTCGGCACCCGTGCAGTTTCTGACCGACGCATCGGAATCGAATACGGCGACGATCGCGGGGCAGTACGCCGAACAGATCATTCTGTCGAGGCTCGTGAGTCGGTTCGGCATGGACGCGCGGCTGCCCGATGTGCGGTCGCTGGTGCTGTTCAATCCGGAACTGGAATCGAAGGTGTTCGTCGTGCCGGGGCTCGTGGCGATTCTCTTCATGATGATCTGTGCGCTGATGACGTCGATCACGATCGCGCGTGAGAAGGAAACCGGGACGCTGGAGCAGATTCTGGTCTCGCCGGTGCGCACGGCGGAAATCATCATCGGGAAACTGTTTCCCTATATGTTTCTGGCGTCGCTGATCGGAGTCGTCGTGATCCTGATCGCGATATTCTGGTTCGGAGCACCGTTTGTGGGAAGTCCGCTGCTGCTGGCGGTATTTTCGATCGTCTATCTGCTCTGCTCGCTGGCAATCGGCATATTGATTTCAACGCGTGTGCGCACGGTTCAGGTTGCCATGATGGCGGCGCTCGTGATCACCATGCTTCCGTCGATCATGCTGAGCGGTTTCGTTTTCCCGATCGCCTCGATGCCGCTGCCGATCCGGATTCTGACGCACATCGTGCCGGCCCGCTATTTCCTGGTCATCATCCGCGGAATCATGCTCAAGGATGCTTCGTTGTATCTGCTCCGATTCCAGATCATCCCTCTGTGTATGCTCACCTTCATCCTGCTGGTCGTCAGTATCCGCCGGTTCCGGACGACGCTGGAGTAATCCGATGACGCGCATCCTCCACATGATCCGCAAAGAATTTCTCCAGATTTTCAGCGATCGGGCGATGCTGAGCATCATCTTCGGGATGCCGATCATTCAACTGTTCGTGCTCGGGTATGCGATCACGACGGATGTGACGAACGTGACGATCGCGATCCACGACATGGACCGCTCGCAGGAGTCCCGGATGCTGATCGACCGGTTTCTGAACTCGAAGTGGTTCCGCGTGGTCGAATATGATTCAGATCTGGTGAGGCGGCAGGCGGTTATCGATACCGGAGACGCGCTGCTCACGGTGTCGATTCCCGAGGGATTCGGGGCGGATTCAGAGAACGGGCGTGCTCCGGAAGCATCGCTGGTGATCGACGGTGTGGACTCGAACACGGCGCTGATCGCGGCAGGGTATGCGCGGACGATCATCATGCGGCATTTTCAGGAGGCCGGCACCGGGGATCTGCGGGATCTCGTGCGGGTACGAGCGCTGTATAATCCGGCGCTGGAGAGCCGGTTTACCATTGTGCCGGGAATCATCGCGCTGCTCATGACCATCGTGGCGACGCTCCTGACCGCATTGGGATTGGTGCGCGAGCGTGAAATCGGGACATTGGAACAACTCAACGTGACGCCGATTCATCCGCTCCAATTGATACTGGGGAAAATCATTCCCTTCGCGGTGCTCGGAGCGATCGCATTCGGGTTGTCGATGACGGTGGCGATCGTGTGGTTCGAGGTGCCGATGACGGGCAGTTGGACGGCGCTGGCTCTGTTCACGGGAGTGTATCTGTTGACGGCGCTGGCGATGGGAATGTTTGTATCGACCGTGACCTCGACGCAGCAGCAGGCGTTGTTTCTGGCATGGTTCATTCTGATCATGTCGGTCCTGATGTCAGGGTTCATGTTCCCGATCTCAAACATGCCTCGTGTATTGCAATACGTGACCTACGGCATTCCGCTGCGATACTACATTACGGCGTTGCGCGAGATCATGCTGAAGGGGACGGAGATGCGGTATCTGCTGGATCAGTTAATGCCTCTTTCCGGAATCTGCGTCGCGATTCTGGCCATCAGCGCGGGCTTGGTCCACAAACGCAGCTAACCAGCACAGTGCCGGGCCTCCGCGCCCACCTCCCACACCCAGTTAATACCCAGATAGTGCCGGGCCTCCGTGCCCGGCAGCACATAAACGGGTCTGTACCTAATACGGCCTCCGCGCCCGGCAGCATATAGTTATAAACGTGTATGTGCCAGCGGCCGCGGAGGGCCGCTGCTAATGGGGTTCTTGCCCACAGGTTGCCAGCGGCCGCGGAGGGCCGCTGCTAATGGGGTTCTTGCCCACAGGTTGCCAGCGGCCGCGGAGGGCCGCTGGTGCTGGTTTTCGTACGGTGGTTGCCATTGACCTTCGGAGGGGGGGTATGGATAATACCATGAAAATTTTAGTGGTATAGACAACGAGCGGAGAGATGTGTCATGAAGCATACGTGGCAGGTGCATGGCAGACTGAAACATCGGTGGGTCGCGGGTGCGACGTACTTTGTTACGTTTGTGAAAATTCGGAAGTTGCCGGAATTTTCCGATTCCGAGCGACTCGAGATATTCAACGCAATCATGCACTTTCACCCCAGTCGCTATTGGCTGTATGCCTGTGTGGTTATGAACGATCATGTGCATGTCGTTCTGAAACCGAACAGCAGATTCACTCTGGAAAAGATCATCCACTCATGGAAATCCTTCACAACGAATGTGCTTCAGCGGATGTCTCAGAGAAAAAAGGAAATCTGGCTGAGGGGTTACTACGATATCATACTGAAAACTGATTGTTCGCTTCAGCGATGTGTACGATATGTGGCAGCAAACCCGTTTGCACGATGGCCCGCCCTTTCACACTACAGGTATGGAACCATCGATCCATCGCTACCGCCGGGCCTCTGCGCCCCCCCCCACCCAGTTAATACCCAGATAGTGCCGGGCCTCCGCGCCCGGCAGCACATAAACGGGTCTGTACCTAATACGGCCTCCGCGCCCGGCAGAAAACAATTGTAAACGTGTATGTGCCAGCGGCCGCGGAGGGCGTATGAGATCTTGCGAATAGGTTGCCAGCGGCCGCGGAGGGCCGCTGCTGCTGGTTCCCGTAGGGTGGTTGCCAGCGGCCACGGAGGGCCGCTGCTAAATGATATTGACGGAGGTGCTTGCCGTGATAAACATCGACAGCGGCACCAACCCCCGCACGTTCACATGCCCGAAGAGCGTCGAAATATCATGATCGAATTCCTCGAATCGCTCGATTCTCAATCCCGCCTCCAGCATCCCGTTCAGAATCGCCGTCAATGTGCGTGTGAAATTGTATGCCGGCAAGGATTTGTACGTCGTCTTTCCGATGTAGTCGATCCCGTTCTCGTCCACCCACGGCTCGGTACGGAAATACGAATGCATGACGGTGAGGGGATGCCCGGCGTCAAATCCGGGATCCCCCGGCATGCCGAACATCAGAGCTGCCGGATGCGTGTCATACAGCATGAGCGTTCCGCCTGGAGCGAGCAAGGAGGAGGCGATGCGGAAGAAGCGCGTCAGATCGGGCAGCCAGGCAATCGCGCCGATCGTGATATACACCAGGTCGAACTGCTTCCCCCAGTTCGATCCGATCGCATACACATCCGTCCGCACAAACGCACAATCGCTCCCCGCCGCCTCCGCATACCGCTTCGCATCCGCAATCGCTTCGTCACTGATGTCGAAGCCGACGCCGGAACGGGCACCGAGATTCAGGATCGAGAGCAATTCGATGCCATTATTGCAGCAGAGCTGGGCGACACGCCGACCCGCGAGACCGAGAGCGCGGAGCCGAGGCGTTTCGATGGGGTCCAGAACGATGAAGCCCTTCGTTTTGAAGCAATCGGAGTAATCGACCCGAGCACCTCTCCGATGATACGGCATGGCCTCGTTCCAGGCGCGCCGATTGGCCTCGATCATGGATTCATGGTTCATTCCACCTCACTGGAAAATACAGGATCCGAAACCGGAGTGGTATCGGGAGTCGAGGTGGGAGTCGGCGTGGGCGTCGGCGTGATGAGTGTTTTCAAGTATTCGGTCCAGCTCGATGCATTCGGTGTCGTGAAGGTTTCGGGCGCGTGCATGAACTCTGGGTGTCGTTCGAGAATCCACGTCCTGATGTGCTCGGGGAATGACGCGGCCCCCCCTTCGAGTTTCCTGCCCCGGCAATGGTAAACCACCTCCCCCGCCTGATTGCCCATTTTCATCCATGGCAGATAAGGGCCGATGCGTGTCCACGAAAATTCGCTTGGGACGGACTTCAGATTCGGATCCGCCAGATCACGGATCGACGCAAAAAACTGGAACAGTTCCATGCCCGAATACTGATCGGAGTTGGACGCCTCGGGGTGGAGCAGTTTCGGAACCGGTGACGGGAAGAACAGGATCACATCGACGTTCCAGCAGATCCGATCGTTCAGTTGAACAAATGGAAGTTTCGGGACGCCGCGCGGGTTGGAGGGGCTCAGATCCTGATTGACCGGATCGTTCCACAGATGCGGAATAGCGATGGTTTCGGCGGTGGAGGGGTTGAGCCATGTTTCGAGGATCGCTCCGGATTCGGGATCCTTGTAGATCCCCCCTTCGCGGGAGAGGAGCTTCCATCCCGACTCATCACGGATGACGCGGCTGACCGAGAACCCCTCAAACAGGAAAAGAGGCTTGCTGCGCTCGTCCGGAATGCGGCTGTAGATCGTTCCGGTCCACCAGCAGGCGGATTCTGTCGCGGGGTCGATCGAGGCACGCGCTCGGAGAAACGCCTTCAGATTGGTATCGGGATCGTTCAAGCCGAGTTTATCGAGGTTTGAAGATGGCGCCTGCCCGATGACAACGGGGGGATACACCAGAAAGAACAGGCCCGTGAAAACGACGGCAAAGACGACAACGGAGGGGTGGCTCGCAAGCCACCCCATTCGTCGAAAACCGTCGTGAGAAACTACTCGGCCCAGCCGAATTCCCATGATCCGAGCGCGCCGAAGAGGGTGGTGACGTTGGCATCCGTCATGGCGGCATACCACCAGATTTGCTCAGCGGCACCCGTTCCGGCCGGCCACTGGAATTCGGGCAGGACGGCGATCGGCTGCGAACCGACCGGGAGATCGATGAGCGTCTGATCGAATGCGCCGAACGACGGATAGAAGAAATAGCTGCCGTAGACATCGAGAACGATGAAGAGCGGCACCTGGGTATAGGTGTCAGGCCCCGGATTGCAGATTTCAGCGGTGCATGAGCATGTGTCGCCGGTGTTGAAGAGATGCGAGGGCATGGTTATGGTGACGCCGAGCTGCGAACAGGCGCTCGGGGTCGGAGTTGGAGGAATGGGGGTCGGGGTCGGGGAGGCACTCATGAGATCGAAGAAGGTGGCGTAAGCGGTCAGCAATTCCGCCTTTGTGCTCAGCGAACTGTCGGTAAGACCACCCAGCTCGATGCTCGAGCCGATCGTCTTGTAGGAATTGTCTTGCTTCGCAACCGCAACGCCGAACTGCGGGCTGGCGTTTTCAAGCACCAGCGTGGCGCCGGATTTCGCCCGGATGTTATCCATGTTCTGATTATCACCGGTGTACTGGAACGTCAGGCCGTCCGTCATTGTCCCGGCCAGGCCGTTGACGGTCGCGACATTACCGCTGCCCGTGCTGGTGTTGCCGATCGAGAATTCGAGCATGAAGGGGAAGCGTGTATCGTTGGCCCAGCAGTTGCCGCCTTCCATATACACATACCCGCCATCCGTCAGATACTCGTAGAAGATCTGACTTTCGATGAAGCCCATCACGTGGTTGTTCGGCGCGACGCCCAGGCAGATCCAGACCGAGCTGTAAAGGGCCGGAAAATCAGGAATCTGGGTGACATACTCTGAGGCGATCCCGAGTGATTGCAATTGGGAGTTGATGACCGGGCCGCTGTTGGTATTTCCATCGAGATCGATGATGAGAGCGGGAAGCGGTTCGATGGCGGTCAGGGTGTAGGAACCGGTTTCGGGCAAGCGGGAGGTATTCCCGGCGATCGAGGTATCCACCGCCTCAAACCAGTACAGGACGGTGTCGCCGACATTTCCGGGGCACTCGAGCGTGGCGGTGTAAAGCCCGTCTTCTCCCAGCGTCATCACGGTGGATTCCTGGGGACAGGTGTTGTGTTTATAGACCATCGTGACTGTCCCGACGCCGATCTGATCGACAACCTGAGCCACAAACGTGGGACTCCACATGTCGGCGCGCCACCGCGTGAGCGGCTCGTGGGTGATCACCGGACCGGCCGTGTCGATCAACACGTCGAATGAATGGAGGCTGTCCGGAGCATCCATCGGTTCGTTGCGCTGCTTTCCGTTGTCCGCTTCGCCGTGCAGATAGTAATAAACCGTCGTTCCTGCGGATTGCGCGGGGATCGATCCCGTGTAGGTATTGCCGCCGGCAGCCGACAGGACGACCTGCGTGAAGCTGCCACCGCCGTTGGTGTTCCAGAACAGTTTCAATGACGCCGGAATCAAGTTTCCACCCGAGGTGATGTCACATGAAACGGTATACGCACTGGAGGTATTTTCGGTGTTGGGCATCGGGTCATGAAGGATTTTGACCAGAGGAGTTGAGTAGGTCGTGAGTTTCGTGCGGATCTGGTTGGCCGAGAACCCGCTATTCGTGTGCTGG
Source organism: uncultured bacterium (assembly GCA_964472395.1). GTDB lineage: Bacteria > CSSED10-310 > CSSED10-310 > CSSED10-310 > CALFER01 > CALFER01. The sequence goes on from CAYYMM010000021.1 coordinate 10,725, forward strand.
ACTTTCATCGTGTCGTCCAGAATGACGTTGTATGGAACATAACCGTCACCGAACTGGCTGTAGATCGCGCTGTTGGCATCCGCCAGAACGGGGCAGGTCTGCTGATATTTGTATTGCCAGTAGGCACAGGCATCGACGTTTTCGCCGGCGCCGATCGAGAGCACCATGACATCCTGATCTTCGAAGTCGGTGAAGATGGTCTGCAACTGCGGAGCCTCCGCAGCACAGGTCCCTCAGGTGCTGGTCCACAGAGCGATCCAGATCACCTTTCCATAAAAATCATACAGGCTGACGGGGTTTCCCAAATGGTCGTTCAATGTGAAATCCGCAACGGTATCCCCGAGTTGATACACACCCAACGCTGCCGATGACGTCAGCATCATGGCCAAAAAGGCGCCCAGCAACAAACGCTTCATCTCAAGACCCTCCCTTGGTGTTCTCCATCGTTGTCTCACCACAGCCCTCCGTGAGGACGGCATATTCTTAATACGTGAGGTGTGCACGGAAGTCAATTCGAGAGGCTGTGGCTCCGCACGCGCTCCCGGCACACCGGAATAAAGTAAGGTGTCCCTATATTTCGTTATAAAGTGATTTTGTTGAACAGGCGTATCAGGTCGAGCGAAGCTGACTCATTCGTTGAGAAGGCGCATGCATTGCAGATCGAATCAGAATAATCCTTATAATCTGTGGATCTATGACAACCAACCCTCACCGGAAAACAGCACACGAGACTTCCGGGGCAGGAAATAAGTAAGGTGTCCCCTTTTTTTGATTTAGCGAGTGGGAGGGGCGGTGATGTACTGCGGGGGATAATACGGAACGGAAGGACGCGATCTCAACGTACGCACATAGTCAATCACTAAAACGGCATCGACAGGCGTGACGGTGTCCGCCAGCGATATCATCCGCGGACTCCCCTCCATCAGAAACCGATACATCTCGGCATCCGTCCGATTCTGAACCATCTGAGACCGCAGATCCGGCAATGCCGGCGAAAAACTCTCTCCCACGATGATCCGCCCGTCCCCATTGACACCATGACAATGATGGCAATACCGACGATACACGATCTGCCCCCTCCTGAGCTTCTCGGCGTCCGGCATGTCCCCGATCCCCGCACGTCCCGCCTCCACATCCGAAGACACTCCACTTACAGACACGGTCCCGTCAACCGGCTGCACCATGGGCTGCTCATAGGGCCGCACACTCTCGTTCGCCCACATGTCCCACCCGTTGAACAGACTCCTCGCGGTGCGCTCCACCGGCCCGAAATAATCCCCCCGGTCGCAGCCACTGCACCCCAGTACCGTTACAACCGCCAGCCACCCGATCCGCTTTCGCACTCTCATGGCGTCGCCTCCCTGCGGTTCCGCGTCCACGGCTGCTCGCCTGCCTCCTGATGATAGCCCTCACCATACTGCGATGCGGCAGGCACAAATGACTTGCCCCCCATGTCCCATGTCACGGCTGGCTCAGGCGTGTGCAGCCAGAGGGTCAGCGCGGTCGCCGCGACGATGAACACCAGCGAGAGCAGCGTGATGATCCACGCGTTACGATACCCTTTTCTGAGGCGATCCGCGTCCATCTCATTTGACTCCCATGAAGCTCGTTACAATCACATATCCGACCGCCCAGACAAAATACCCGATCCAGACGACCCAGATGAAGATCGGCACCGGCCGGGTGCCCTCGCGCACACCATCCCCGAAATCATGCACATCCTCGTCAATCTCCCGGTCCGTGCGCTTCGTCATGCCGAACGTAAACAGCCGGCTGCCTCTCGCCAGCATGATCGCGGCGGTGAGAATCAGCCCGAAGCCGATCATCATCACGAAATACTCGAAGTTGATCAGATTATACGGCGGCATCTCGATCTCCTCTCAATGCGTCAGCACAATGACCAGACACAGCAGAAATGCCGCCAGTCCGGCCCCGAAAATCAACATGTACGCCACGAAGTCCGCTCCCCGCCGGGTCGAGGGGATCTCGTCGAGTTCTTCTCGGGTCAGCCCGGATAACGGAAGAAATCGTGCGCGATCCTGGTCGTCAAACTGGCGCGACCGGACCGACCAGACGAGCGTCGTCACGGCCATGATCAGGCCCGAGCCAAAAAAGATGAGCCAGATCGGAACGAACATCAGTTCCCCCTTACCTGAACGGAAGCGGAATCAACCGGCTCGAAGGCGGCATCGATCCCACGCGGTTCGGTATTCGCATCCACGATCCCGATGAACTGCTTCGCCACGTAATTCGACACATCCCAGATTTTTTCACTCTCGAGTTCCCGTTTGAAATACGGCATCGCCGTTCCCGTGATCCCGTTCATGATCTGATAATACAGCATCCCGCCCGTCGCACCTCCCTCGATGCCATGCCGGTTGAGCGTCGTGAAGTTGAGCGGCGGCGGATAGATGAAGCGCACGGCGGGCCCTTGGCCGTCTCCGACGGGACCGTGGCACCCGAGACAATGCCGCTGATAAATAACTTCACCGCGCAAAAATGATGCATCCGTAAGCGGATACGGATTCGGCACCCTCAACCATCCCTCGGGAACGTTCCGATGCAGCCACTCGATGTTCGCATCGACTCCCGCCTCATAGGCCGCCGTCGCCTGGCCCCGCCAGTGCCACTGCCGACCGACCCGCTGATCGGCCATATGCCCTCCGAGACTTTGTAGATACGCGGTTATCTCAGTCAACTCCGTTTCGGTGAAATACGAAAACGGCGGCATGAAAGACTCCGGCCGCGTGTACCTCGGATTGTAAAAATGCGCGGCATGCCAGTCATCGGTGTGCTCGCCACCCTGCTGCGACAGATCCGGTCCGTTGCGGCTGGACCCGAGCTGCGGCGCATACTCGCCCACATAATCCCCGGCCTGCGCAATCCGCTCGGCACCGGTATCCCAGTCGATCCGCCGGATATACTGAGAATGGCAGTACTGACACCCGAGCGAGACATACAGGTTCCTCCCGGATTCCTCAATGGCCGTCCGGGCCCGATGATTCATGGACGGCTGGTCCGCCATCGGGTTGGTATACCTCGGCGTGACGACGACGGCGAAGAAAATCAATACGAGAATCGCGGCGGTGCCGATCCCGACGATCCTGGCGTTCATGTGAATCATGCCGCCACCTCCATTTCAGCCTCAGAGCCATCCACAGGCAATGGAGGCGTCTTCCGGAGTATCGTCATCAGCACATTGATCACAAACAGCAGCGCACCGACCACAACCATCACTCCCGCGATCCCTCGAATCACAAAGTAGATTTTCAATTCCGGAAGCACCCGGTACACCACCTCACCGATCAGCCACGCTTCCCCCTGGATCAATCCCGCGAACGTCAGAGAGAGGAAGATGCCGAGTGTTCCGATGAGCATCAGCCAGTACTGGATATCAGCGATCAACCGGGAGTAGAGATCGCGTTTAAGAATGATCGGCAGGATGTAGTAGGTCGCACCCATGGCGATGAAACCGCCGAATCCGAGCAGCGCGATGTGGGAATGGGCGATGACCCACTGCGTGAAATGCGTCACCCGCTGAACGGATGGAAGCGAATGGTACGGTCCCTGGAGACACACGATGAAATACCAGATCGTCCCCGTGAACACCATCTTCGCACCGACATCCCTGAAGACCCGGCTGAACCTGTCCTTGAGCGGCAGCCAGACATTCGTCAGAAAAGCGAATACGGGCACGATCAACGAGATCGAATTGACGATCGAGAGCACCTTGAGCCATTGCGGAACGGGGGCCTGGAGCAGGTGATGCGTGCCGGTGTGCGTATACATGACGATCAGCATCCAGAATCCGATCAGAGAGAGACTGTGGCTGTAGATCGGAGTGCGCGTCGCCCGCGGTATGATGTAGTACGCCAGGCCGATCGCCTGAGGCGTCACAACCAAACCCACGACATTATGCCCATAAAACCATAATAAAATCTGATCGTGAATCCCCATCCATGACCCGTGCGGCGCCTGCCAGACGACATTCCCCACCGCAAAAACAAAAAATGTCCAGATCAGCCCCCCGCCGATATACCAGGCACTCACATATAACAGCGACTCGGTTCGGCGGGCGATCGTTCCGAAGACCAGGAAGATCAGAACAGCCACGGCCGCGAGAATCGCGATGTCGATCCCCCAGATCAACTCGGCATACTCGCGTCCCTGCGTCAGCCCGAACGGCAAGGTCGCCAGCGCGGCCACGACAATGGCGTTGTAAAACCAGACCGCGAAGTTCGCCAGACGCTCACTGATCAGCTTCGTGCGGCAGACAGCCGGAATGACATGCAGAAACCCGCCGAAAAAGGCCGTCATCAGGAACCCGAACACGAGAATATTGATATGGAGAGGGCGAACCCGGCCGAACGTGATGTGGGGATGCGAAGGAAACAGATCCGGATCGACCATCTCGATGGCGCCGATCAACCCGAAGATTACGCCGACGAGCAACCAGATCGCCGACGACAGGAAAAATCGGCGCGCCGCACTGCCAGGTTCATTGGGTAGCAGGAAGTTCATCTGAAATCCTCACTGATGACACGCGATGCAGTCCATCGGCGCTTCGCTTTCTTTGTGACAGTTGATGCAGAATCCCATGTAGAACGTCACCTGTCTCAACCGATCCGCCTTCTCGACTTCACCATGACACTCCTGGCATCGCAGATCGTTCTGAATATGCCTGAAATGCGGAAAATAAGCATGATCCGGATTGTAATACACTCGCACCCACGGAACAGCCTCACCCCGCGTCTGATACCCCTTCAACTTCAGAATCTCGGCATGCTGCGGAATAATATGATCGTGACAGGCCAGGCATTTCGAGGCAGATGGCAAACCCGCATTCAATGATCGCTCGGGCAGCGGATGACAGTAGTAACAGTCGATTTCCTTGTCCGTCACATGCAGGCGATGCGAAAACGCAACGGGTTGCTCGATCCCCGCCCCGAACATCGCATGCCGGAACGCCAGATCATCGCCGTAATTGCGGGTCAGATGCGCACGCATGTAAAACGCATACAGAAACCATGCCGCCGATACGACAATGACTCCGATCAGCAAGCCTCCCGCCCAGCCGCCGCGCACCCGCCGGGGACGGTCGATCTGCATTCCCGTGCTCATGAATGGTCCCCCTCATCCGCATGGACCGCGTGGAAGATATCATCTCCGACCGGCATCACCGGCATGCCTCTCAAGACACGCATCGATATGAGAAGCCCAACGCCCAGCACACCGATAAACGTCAATAATGCCGAGGCAAACGGCACATAAAGAGCTTCGAGCCGGGCCGGAGCCGCGATCCCGAGCAACTCCGGGGCGATCTCGATGTATCGGGCCATGAATATACCGGATATGCACACAACCGAAACCATACTCAACAGAACACCGGATCGCTTGACCCGGCGGAACAGCAGCAGGATGAACGGGAAGGCCAGAAATGCGGCGAGCGACAGCCAGGACACGACTCGCCAGGGCAGGTCGCCATTCAGGGTTCGCTTCATCACATAGCCGGTCTCCTCGGGCAGATTCCCATACCAGATGGTCAGATACTGAGACCAGAAGAAGTCCGCATTGACCAGACAGAACGCGAAGAGCAGGGTCGCGAGATCACTGCGGTGTGAGGGGGTGATCCAGACTCCGAGACCGAGGGGCCGGTGCAGCACAATCGAAACGATCGCCAGAAGCGCCATCGTCGCGAACAGGTTGCCGATGAAGTACCAGGCCCCGAAAAGCGTGCTGTACCAGAGCGGATCCAGCGCCATGATCAGGTCGAACCCGAGCATCGTGAAGGTGATGGCATAGACCATCGCGACGATCGGTGCAAGCACCTCGAGCCGGCCGGCACACCGCTTCCGCTCGATTTCGAGGTCCTTCCCGTCGAGATTTCTTCCGGCAAACGTGCGGACGAATCCGCGATACGTCTCACGGAGCTTCACCGGCAGCGCTGCCCAGTCCCTGCGAATCGCATAATACAGATATGCGATCGATACACCGAATGACAGCAACAGCGCGCCGCCGACACGGACATCCCAGAAACCGCGCTTCAGCCAGACCGCTTTCCCGCCGGTGAGGTGTTCCGCGGCATGTGCCCACGGAAGGATCGTGCCACCCAGAGCCATGAACACGATGGCCAGGACAAGCGCGACGGGCATGAATCCCGCGAACGATTCGGCGATCCGGACATACGCGCGGCCGAACCGCGCGTTCGTCAGCGTGAAGATCGCCGAGATCAACACACCGGACGCGCCAATGCCCGCCGCAAGAACAAGCCCGGTCAGGATAGATGCCCAACCCGCATTCGCGCCTCCGACTAAAAACCCCAATGCGATGCCCGCCGCTCCGAGCGCGATCATGAGAGCCGTCGTCAGAGCGAATCCCTTACCCGCATCCGCGGGACCGGACGCCAATACTTTCCGGATCCGTTCTTCGCGCGTCATGAGATCCCCTCCGCAGCATCCGCCCGGCCGATCCGCTCGACCCGGACCGCACCCGATTCGCGAAGCCATCGTTCGATCGCATCCCCCTGCGACGCCTCACATTCCAGCCAGATGCCGAATCGATCGAGCGAGAACTCCTCACGGTAAGCGTCGACCGGAAAGCGCACAAACGGCAGACGACCGAAAAAGAACAGACCGGCGAGTGTCGCGAGGGCACCGAAGAGAATGGTCAGTTCGAAACCGACCACGACCACCGGCACGATCGACATCACCGGTTTGCCGCCGACAACCAGATTCCAGACCCGGGCGGTCAGGAGCGCGAGCGCGATTCCGGCGACGAGACCCGCAATACCGCCCGCAGCGGTCACATACCGGATCGGGCTTTTCCGTCCTGCCAGCCGCTCGACGGCATGATGATCCGGTACCGGTGAGAAAATCTCGCGGATCGTCACCTTCCGGGATCCGGCCTGCTCGAGGATTGTCAGAAATGCATCGTGGCTTTCGAAGACCCCGAGCAATTCGGCGGGGCGAGGCGCGGTCATGTGCGGCCTCCTTTCCGGGACGGAAAGCCCATCGATTCCTTTACTTCCGCGACCGAGATCGCCGGAAGAATCTTGATGAAACTCAGGAACAACAGGAAAAACCAGCCGAACGAACCGATGAGAATCCCGTATTCCGTCAGGCTGATCCGGTAGACGCCCCAACTGTGCGGGAGAAACTCGTGCGAAAGCGACGTCACGATGATGTTGTAGCGCTCAAACCACATTCCGATATTGACGAGAATCGAAATGATGAACAACGTGATCAGATTTGTCCGGATTTTCCGGATGAAGAACAGCAGAGGGACGATCGTGTTGCAGATCACCATCGTCCAGAACGGCAGCGCATACTCTCCCGTCGGCCGATATGCAAATATCGCCTTCTCGAAAACGTTCCCCGAATACCACGCCATGAAAAACTCGACGCCATAGGCATACCCGACGATAAGCGACGTAAAGAGCAACAGTTTCGCCATCGACTCGAGATGATACACCCGGATGATGTGCTCGACCCGGAATGCCTTGCGCAGAGGGATCACGATCGTGAGCACCATGGCCAGCCCGGACAGAATCGCTCCGGCCACAAAATAGGGCGCGAAGATCGTCGTGTGCCATCCCGGAACGATGCTCATGGCGAAATCCCATGACACGACCGAGTGAACCGAGATGACCAGCGGCGTTGCCAGACCGGCGAAAAAGACATAGGCCGCCATGTAGTGTTTCCACTGCCGGCCCGACCCCATCCAGCCCAGCGACAGAAATTTCAGGAGCGTTTTCCGGATACCGGGCGGCGTCCGGTCCCGCACAGCCGCGATATCCGGCACCAGTCCCACGAAGAAAAACACCGCGCTCACCGTCAGATAGGTGCTGATCGCAAGCACATCCCAGACCAGCGGCGACCGGAAGTTCGGCCAGAGTTCCCTCCCGCTGGGATACGGCATGATATAATACATCACCCACAGCCGGCCCAGATGGATGAGGGGGAAAAGCCCCGCCGTCGCGACCGCAAAAATCGTGGATGCCTCGGCGGCACGGAAGATCGCGGTCCTCCAGGAAACACGCAGGAGATAGAGAATGGCCGAGATCAAGGTGCCGGCATGGCCGATACCGACCCAGAAGACGAACGTGGTGATGAGAAGACCCCAGCCGACCGGATTGTTCAGACCGGTGACACCCATGCCCTTCAAAACGAGATACACCCAGGAGACCGCACCGATCGCGACGCAGAACAGGCAGACCGCGAGCAGCGCCAGGTAGAGTTTTCCGGGCCGGCCCAAGGTCGCCAGAATATCCCGGTCGACCTCGCGATACGAAAACGCCCCGATGTCCGGCTTCATGCGCTCGGTCATGCTCATGTGGCCTCCCCGTCGAGAAACACCTTCCGGAGATAAACGACACCCGGACGCGTGTTGGTGTGGTAATCGAGCAGCCGGTAGCCGCGGGGATCACGCGCCAGTGCCGTCATCCGCCAATCGGCCTGCAGAAAGTCTCCGAAAGATAACGCACCGGCCGGACAGGTCTGTACGCACGCCGGAAGGATTTCCCCGTCCCGCACACCCCGCCGCTCGAACTTCGCCCGGTTCGTCGCCTCACGAATCCGCTGAACACAAAACGAACATTTCTCCATCACTCCACGCGACCGCACCGTCACATCCGGGTTGAGCTGCTCATTGCCCGGCGAGACCCGAGGGTAATCGAAGTAATTGAATCGGCGGACTTTGTAGGGACAGTTGTTGGCGCAATACCGTGTTCCGATGCATCGGTTGTAAACCTGGGCGTTCAATCCGTCCGGCGTGTGATACGATGCGAATACCGGACAGACTGTCTCACAGGGCGCCTGATCGCAATGCTGACACATCACGGGCAGAAATCGGACATGCGCCCCCGGTTCACTCCGCAGAATGTGCTTCTCGATCCGGATCCACGACAACTCCCTCCCCCGGGCGATCTCCTCCCGCCCGACCACCGGGATGTTGTTTTCCGCATAGCACGCCGTGACACAGGCGCCGCAGCCCGTGCAGCGATCGAGATCGACGACGAGACCCCAGCGATGTTGCGGATGCTCCTGCAACGGGACGATGTTGTCAGCAGGCCGTTCCCCGCCCTTCTCCTCATGCGGCATCGGCACGACCGGCCCATGAACATGGCCATGCGCATCCGGATACTCCTCCCCATGCCGTGTCATCTTCGGAAAAGCACCTTCCCGCGCCTTCGACAACGGCATCGCCAGACAGAGCGCGCGGCCGTCGGAAAAGGGAGAACCCATGACCGAGACCAACTCGCCGGGACCGGATCGTGCGAGCGCCACCCGATGTCCCGCCGTGGCCAGCTCACCCGAAACGGGATCGAACCGGAGGCCGAACAGCGATGCGACATTGCCCGACGGCACCGAATCGCGATGCGCCAGGCGACCCCCTCCAAATCGCAGCGCGACGGCGTCGGGCGCGATGTCCTCGACAATCAGAGCCGGTGCGGTCACTGTCGATCCGGCATTCCCGAGCGTGACGCGGTCACCGGTGCGGATCCCGAGTGAATCCGCCAGAGTGTTTCCCAGTTCGATCGGTGCTTCCCAGGCCGTCTGATTCAGCGAATCCGGAGTCTCGTGCAGCCAGGATGCTCCGGCGGAACGCCCGTCGTAGAGCAGCGGTGAGAACGAAGCGATCAGAAGCGCTCCGGACGCTGCGGATTCGGGCTGGTACGGAGGCAGTTGATCGAGATTCGCGGTGAGCGGGAAGAGGGGGGAAGGGGGAGGCGGATCGGGAAACCGGCCGCCGGCTATGAGTGTGCGGTTGAGCGAATCGGTGCGGTCGGCCCAGTGATCCAGAATGTATTTTTTGTATTCCCGGTGCCGGAGAGGTCGGCCGGCCCGCGAGGCAGCCTCGATGAGCAGATCGGCGGGGTGCATCGATCGACACACGGGTTGCCGGACCGGTTGCAGGATCCCCTGAATCCCGTCCGTCAGATCGTAATCGCCCCAGCATTCGAGCGGATGATGGACCGGCAACACGATATCCGCAGCAGCCGCCGTCTCATCCATCTCGGCCGCCAGCACGACCACACTCTTCGCTTCCTCCAACCGCTTCGCGACAGCAGCCTCGCCCGGCAGCGTCGCTACGGGATTCGCGCCCCAGACGATCAACGTGTCGATTTGTCCGGACGCCGCCGAATTGATCATGTCCAGAATCCGGGATTCGGCTGCGAGACGACTCCAGGCATAATGCTCACCGAACCGGATCGTCCGACCGGCCGCACCCAGACGGATATTCATCGCAAGCGTCGCCGCATGAAGCAAAGTCGCGTTCTGTGTCAGGACATCCGGACCGCCGAACAGGATGAGAGGATTGCGCGCCGCGAGCAACCGGCGGGAAACCCCGGCCAGGAACAGAGCGGTTCCTTCGGACAACTCCGACGCAGCCGCCAGACGCTCCAGAATCGCCTGACCGACCGCCATCGCCTCCGGAGTCTGCTGCGCGGCGGGGTATCCCGTCACGTCCGCCAGCAGGTAGCGCATTGCCGAACCGACCTCGGATTGCGGCAACACATGAAACCGATCCGCCGCTGTCGCCGTCAGATTGCGTCTGGGGCCGAGATAATCCACTTCGAGCGTTCTGTCGCCGTTGAATGCGTGCGCGTCCGCCCACTTCCGGGTGAATTCGACGGGTGACAGCCAGGCATCGAGAAAATCCGCACCGATCGAAACGATGTAATCAGCACCTGCCGGATCGAACCGGGGAACCTCGGCCCGGTTGAACAGAATCGATGCGGCTTTCGCCATCGACGTCATCCCGGCCGGTTCGTACATCAGGTGGGATGCGAACGGGAACTTGGATCCAAATTCGGTCGCGAGATCGAGGAAGGTACCGCTTTCGAGGCCCGTCAACAGGCCGATCGATGGGCTGTTCGCGAGCAATTCCGCGAGAGTTGCCATGGCGCGTTCCCAGGAAACGGCGGTCAGCGCACCGTCTTTGCGGATGAGGGGCTCCGTGACGCGCGACGGGCTGTAGAGACCTTGAATGAAGGCCTGCCCGCGGGCACAGAGCGCGCCCCGGTTGACCGGATGGGAGGGATTGCCTTCCAGTTTGATCGGACGGGCTTCCCGCGTCTTGACGACCACCCCGCAACCCGCAGGGCATGCGCGACACACCGTTGCGTAAAAAGCCGGAATTCCGGGAACGATGTCCTTCGGCGGGGTCAGATATGCATAGAGTTTCTCAAGAGGCGCGCCGTTGCAGGCCACCATCGAACCCACACCCAGTATCCCGAGCGATTTCAGAAAATCACGCCTGCCAACCAACATGCTTCCTCCCCCCGATCGTCCCGCAATCAACCCAATCCCTTTCGCCGAACGCGTTGCACGAAATGTGCCGGGCTATGACCGATGCCTGTCGGGAAACACACCATCGATTGATTGATTGAAAAGAATGGAAGTTGCCCAGACTGTGATATGCGCAGAGTGGTCACGATTCAGAGATACAGGATTGAGGGGGGATCGTCAAGATTGGGGAAGGTTTTCGGTTTTCAAACTGAAAACTTCAAAAACCCTCTTCGCATTGAATTACAGCATGGAACAAGCTTAGAATGGTGCCGGGAAGGAGCTGATTCATGTCGGAAAAAACGTTCGATATTGCGATCATCGGAGGCGGCATCGTTGGCACGGCCACCGCCATGGCGCTCTGTTCTCCCCCCGGCCCCTCGGTATGCGTGCTGGAAGCCGAATCGACACTCGCCGCACATCAGACCGGCAACAACAGCGGCGTCATTCACTCGGGTCTTTACTACAAACCGGGATCCCTGAAAGCCGTCAACTGCGCCAACGGAAGAGAGGCGCTGTACCGATTCTGCGACGACCACGGAATCCCTCATGAACGCTGCGGGAAACTCGTTATAGCGGTCACGAAGGATGAAATCCCGAAACTGGATGCCCTGGAGCAACGGGGTCGGGCGAACGGATTGACCGGGTTGACGCGGATTCCGGGCGAGCAGATCCCGGAATTCGAACCGAACGCCAAGGGACTCGCAGGAATGCTCGTTGGGGAAACCGGAATTGTCGACTATCGGGTTGTCACCGAAACCTACGCGCGGATCGTTCAGGAAAACGGAGGAGAAATCCGCCTGGGAACACGGGTTCAGTCGGTGCGGAAAAACACGGGGGCATTCGTCGTGAACACCTCAAGCGGAGACATCGAATGCCGGAATCTGATCAACTGCGGAGGGTTGCAGAGCGATCGGATCGCCCGGATGTGCGGGGTCGAGCCGGGGCTGCAGATCATTCCGTTCCGGGGCGAGTATTACACGCTGAAGCATGAGCGGCGGGATTTGATCCGGAATCTGATCTACCCCGTGCCGGATCCCCGCTTTCCGTTTCTCGGTGTCCATTACACGCGCCGGATCAACAGGGAAGTCGAAGCCGGTCCGAATGCGGTGCTGGCGTTCAAGCGCGAGGGTTATCGTAAAACGGATTTCTCGTTGCGGGACACATTGACCTATGCATCCTATCCCGGATTCTGGATGATGTCCGTCACATACTGGAAGATGGGCATGGGTGAGTTTTACCGGTCGTTTTCCAAGCGGGCGTTTGTGAAAGCCCTGCAGATGCTGACGCCCTCGATCGAGGAGTCGGACATTCAACCTGGCGGGGCCGGCGTGCGTGCTCAGGCGCTCGAACCCAACGGATTTCTGGTGGATGATTTCCGCATCGTCGAAGCGCCAGGCCAGATTCATGTGCTCAATGCCCCCTCACCCGCGGCAACGGCATCGATCAGCATCGGACGGACTATCGCCGACATGGCGCGGACACGTTTTTTCTCATGACACCGTTCGATCGACAGGAGGAATTCTCATGAGACAATCCGGGAAAATCGTGCTGATCCTGACATTGGTGCTGGCAGCGGTTGCCGGAGGCGCGTTTTACTTTTTCATGTCGGGCGGGGTCCGGATCGTGCTCACCCCGGACAAACTCGACAACATCGTCAAAGGCGACCGTCTGCTCATCGACGGCAACCCGATCGGCGCTGTGACGCGGACGGCATTGCCGGCGTCGGGACGGCCGGAAATTCACATCCGCGTCGCCCGGGAATTCAAGGCGTTTATCAATCAGACCAGTGTGTTTACGCTGGCTGACGACCCGGCGCGTCCGGGCCGGAAGGCGATCGAGACCAAGATGTGCGATCCGAACGGCGCTCCGATTCAGAAAGGGCATTCCTTCACACCGCTCAACCGGATCAAATTCACGATGGCCTGTCTGGGGGATGGCGGATTCATCCGCAAACTGTGGGATTCATCGATCCGATCACTGGTGATCGATTCGATCAAGACGGGCGGCAAGCTGTCGGAAGAAGCGCTGAACAAGCTGAAGGAACTGGAAAAAACCAAACATGACGAATTCCAGGCCCTGATCGACGATATCAAGAGGAACATCGAGACCGTCACACCCGAACTTCAGAAGCAGTTGGACCAGACGTTCGGGATCACTCTACCCGAAGCAGGCGCAGGAAAGTGATGGGAGTTGTCCGCTCGATACAGCATTCATGATTGAACGTCTCTGACCAATCGGAACCCCTGCCGGTCTCCACGGAATCCCGGTGTGTTCATGGTTCCTCGCTCCGCGGAACGACAATCATCCGCGGTATCCTCCCAGCCCCCGCCACGCGACACGCGAAACGTTCCGGATGCCGTTCCCCGATAATCCGTCTGCGTACCCGTAGGATATGTTACGCGCCAGTCCCAGCACCATTCCATGACATTACCATGGACATCTTTCAGATTCCATGGATTTGCAAGCCGGCTTCCAGCCGGATCTGTGCGGTAGCTGTTGTTTCCGCAATAGGTACAATAATCCTCCAGGGTGTAGTGAACACCGGAGCAGGATACACAGTTCGTTGCATTGTAATTCGATTCGGTACAGGAGAAAGCGCCAGTCGTACCTGCGCGGCAGAAATACTCCCACTCACCCTCGGTTGGCAATCGGTATCCGGTTGCAGTGAAATCGCAGAAAAAAGAACCGGAACTGTAATTAGAAGAATCGACCGGTGTTGAGAACGAACTGTCCTTGAAATAGCACCGTGAAAAGCCATTCTGAACTGAAAGCAAGTTTGCGAAGAGCACCGCTTCATACCAGGTTGCGTTCTGGACGGGATATGCCGTCGTCGGGCTGAAATCGGTATCACTCGGATCCACGGGCAATGTTGACTGAAGCGCTTTGAGCGCACTCCACATCGATCGAGTGATTTCCGTTTCCATGACCAGAAAACCTGACGTCAGAATATGAGTAAACTGCCCTTCTCCGGAATCCCTGCATGCTTCACCGGATGGTGATCCCTGAACAAATCCGGTCGGCCCGGTTGACAACACGCATCGCATGACACCCACGATTCCATCGACAGCACATTCATCACCGGGAGCCGGAGTCGTCGGAGTCGCGGTCGGGGTCATCGTGATAACGGGAGTCTGGGTCGGGTCGCCAGGTGTGGAGGTCGGAGTCGCGGTCGGGGGAATCTCGGTCGGTGTGTCGGTCGCGGTCGCCGGAACTTCAGTCGGTGTTTCAACAGGCGTCTCGGTCGGCAACGGTGTATTTGTCCAATCCGCAGTTGGACTCGGCGTTGGAGTCTCGATCGGATACAGGATGAAATCAGGCAGGGTGTTCATTCCCGCCGTGATCGAGATCGGTCCCTGAAACACTGAGTAGTAGCCGTCCGCTGAGGCTTCCAGGCTGTAATGCCCGACATCGACACCCGTCATGCCCCATTCGCCCGATGCCGATGTCATCGCTGAATAGAATGTGAACGCATGTCCGACGCACGCCAAACCCAGGCATGCCGTCATCATCGGCCACAGCCGTGACGTCTTCTTTCCTGACCGGCATAAGAGGAGGCTTGCCGTCAGGAGCAGCATTCCGGCGCCGAGAACGCTGACGGCAGGGACCTCCGGTATCGTCTCGATTCGTATCGTGATGCCGTCATGTTCAATCGATCCATATTTGAATGCTTGTCCCGTCACATCCGCCGCAAGCACAAGTGACTGACTTAAAAGTATCGACGTTCCGACAACAATGAATAGCCTCATACTTCTCCCCTCTGTTCATCCAGAACGGATCAGCGATAACCGAACTCAACGGAATCAATCTCTCCGACCAATTCCTGACTCACGGCGTTCAGATACCCTAAATAGAATCGTAGACCGCTCGCGCTGCCATTCACATCCGGCCAGACAAAACGCAGTATTTCGAGATAATCGTGATAGTCCTTCGCAAACATGCACTCTGTAAAGATCGGATCTCCTTGCCATTCTGGATGGAAAAAGTAGCCACCATAAACATCCAGAAACAGATACTGATGCAAGTGGAGATCCTCCCCTGTCTGATTCAGGATCTCAAGCGTGAGAACGAACACCTCTCCTGATTGAAAATCGGTGTCGGACAAAACCAAATCGTTGAAAAACCGGCTTGGAGGCAGCGTCGGTGTCGCGCTGGGCGGGATGATCGTCGGAGAGGCCGTTGTGGTCGGCACGACCGGAGTGAAGGAGGGGATCGCCGTATTCGTTGGGGATGGAGGAGCGGTATAGGTCGGCGATCCGGGTGGAGCAGTCGATGTCGAAGTCGGAGGGACTGTGTGGGTTGGAGTTCGCGTGGATGTCGGTGATTGTGTCGGAGTGCGCGGAGGTGTCGGTGTCGGAGTCCGGGTGCTGCTGACCGTCGGAGTCCGCGTCGGAGATGCTGTCGGAGCGGCTGTTCCCGATGATGCCGGAGTTGGCGTGACACTCCCGCCATTTCCCGCGCTAAGAATGGAAAACCCCTGCCCGCTGATCGCCTTGACGACCAGATAGTAGGTTCCCGTCGTCACAGCGGTATAATTGATGGATTCATCGGATCCGGGTTCGGGCAGGACGCTGGACGCGGCCAGCACCGGGTTTCCATACTGGTCAGGATCGGGCATGTAGAGATGCAGATCGAAATCGGCCCCTTCCGGGACTTCGAGTGAGAACGAATAGGACTGTCCGCCCGACAACGTTGTTTTTCGTGCCAGCGCGTGTCTCTGAGTCGCATTGACCACATCCATTTCACCGGTTGAGGGGTTGAATCCGTTCCGACTCGCCGCCATCTGCTCAGTCACCGTATCTCCGGCAGCATTCATAGTGGAAATCACGGCCTCAACGGCAGCATTCACGTTGATGCGACCGTATCCCTCGTGGGCATCTTTCCCTGCATATGAACCGACGCCTCGCCCCAGAACCGGGCTATCCGCGGAAACTCCGGAAGCACCCCACCTCGGCAGATTGGTCTCTGTGGCCGTCATGAACAATATCTGTTTGACCTTGCGTGTTTTCTCCGCTGAACCGGAACTCATATAACTCCATCCTCCCAGGGCGTCGATGACGAG
This sequence comes from uncultured bacterium, assembly GCA_964472395.1. GTDB lineage: Bacteria > CSSED10-310 > CSSED10-310 > CSSED10-310 > CALFER01 > CALFER01. Next base: position 27,075 of record CAYYMM010000021.1, read on the forward strand.
TTGCGCGGCGCCGGCTATCATCGGTGTTGCCTGGCTTGTTCCCTGCGGAGATGTGGCGTCGTTCGAGATCCGGTCGATTCCCCACGCCAGTGAGATATTGCCATCGTTCGAATCCGAGCTCCAGATGCCGCCGGCGGCAAGGATGCTTCCGCCGGGAGCACAGATATCGGGTTTCATGTGCCCGCCAACCACACCACCCTGACTGCTGTAGCTGGTCACATAATCCGACTGGTCGATCGCAGCCACGGCAATCGCCTGAGTGTTTTTTGCCGGGAATGACATGTTCTCGTCACCCGCTCCATCATTCCCTGCAGCAGCAACAAAGACGATGCCATTGTTCGATGCATTGTTCACAGCATTCTCGACCGCACTGTCGTTCGTGGTCGACCCCTGGCTCATGCTGATCACCGTTATGTGCAAGGCATTCCGGTTCGCCACACAATAGTTGATCGCGTCATCCCAATCGGATGGATACTGCGATCGGTAAATAGCCAGCTTGCTCGTCGGAGCGATTCCCGTGAATACCGGCCACCCATCTTCCATATATCCGTCACTATCGGAACCGGCATCCCACTCTGAGTAAATCTCAAACTTCACGCTGCCGAACATTCCGCACGAACCCTGGTCGATGACGCGATCCGTCACAATGTGATAGATGCCCTCCTGACCCGGTTGAACGGTATAACTGAGTGTATTCCAGTGAACGATTTCATCAGACTGCCCCAGATCGACGGATGCGATGGGATTAGCCAGATGTGCAACCGTCGTCCATCCGTGAACCACTCCATCGTACGTTGCATGGGAGTTTCCGTAACGCACATACAGATCGGAGAAGTAGCCACAATCCGTTTCATCAAAAAGCAGATTGACCGTCAACACTCCCGGTTCCGTGACGATGACCTGTCCCCACTGCGGATACTCCCCAGCAAGCTTGGTTTTGAAGGTGTCTGTTCCGGAAACTCTGCCTGAAGGTTGCACACCGGCAAAACCGGCACCCGCGGCGATCCCCGCCGTATGGGTTCCATGTCCATCGCTGTCATATGGTTCATCATTCCCGCTGGATGAAAAATCCTGCCAGCTCACGATTTTTCCTGCAAAGTTACCTTCTCCGAGATAACCCGGCGAAAAGGCAGCATGTGTCGCGTCGCACCCCGTATCCAGGATTGCGATCGTCGTTTGTGGATCTCCCGTGTAACCGGAAGTGTTCCACACCTGCGTTCTGGCCCCGATCTGCCGGGCACTCTGACAGAGCAACTGGACTACCGGCTCATTGTCATTGATGAGTTCTCTGATTTTTCCGGAACCCGCGTATGCTCGCACCGCCTCCTCCGGCATTGTCCCTGCAAATCCGTACAAGGCATGCCGCCATGGCCCCTTGGTCAATCGACCGCCATACGATTCGAACGTGTCGATATCGATCCTTTCGGGAACGTGATCCAGAGTGACGACAACCCGCAATCGATCCGGACAACTCATGGCTTTGTCATCCAACCACTGCTTGAAGCTATCCTGCAGTCCGTCACCATCATGATCCGTGCTGGCCGTCATCCGTACCGGGACTTCAGATCGAACGACATTGCCGACTCCCAAGAGCAACATCGCCAATGCAATCGATAATGCAACCTGACCGAGATTTTTCCGGAACTGTGGTGTGCTTGGCTTCACTCTCGTATTCCTCTTCATCAGCGATATCCGAATTCCTCAACGTCGATATTTCCGACCAGTTCCATGGTCGCAGCATTCAGATATCCCAGGTAAAACTTTAATCCTTCTGCACCTCCGGATACCTCGGGCCAGGTGAAATCGAACACGGTGCTCCTGCCCTGATATCCCGCCGAAATCGAGACATACGTGAAATCCGTTGCATTGGTCCAGGATGGATTGAAAAAGTAACTGCCATAGACATCCAGGATCAGATACTGATGGAGATTGTAACTTGCCGGCGATCCGTTTCGGAGGTCGACCTCAAGCAGGAACCGCATCCCGGTGTCAAACATCCGATCTGAGAGAAGCAGATCGCACATGAATACTCCGGGAGTCGGTGACATCGGCAGTGTCGGGCTGGGTGTCGGCGTTGGCGACGGTTGAGGTGTTGCAGTACGAGTCGCGGTCGGCTGAGGTGTGGCTGTATATCCCGGAGTTCCGGTTGGTGTGATGGTCGAAGTCGGAGTCTGCGAACTCGTGTTCGTTGCCGTCGGAGTCGGGGTTGGAGTACGTGTCAGGATGGGAGTCGCCGTGGATGATGGGGTGGGGGGTTGAGTAAACGGTTGAGTCGTGGGTGTTGAACTGGGGAATGGCGTCGGGCTCGCTGCAGGAGTCGTGGGTGTCGCCGACGAAGACGGTGTTCCTGTGCCGGCAGGTGTCCAGGTGACCGTCGGCGGAGGAGTCTCGTAACTGATGCAGAGATCCCAGGACACGAGTGTTCCTGTTCCCGCATACATGTCGTCGCAGATGCGGAAATTCCAATCTCCGGCAGCGCTCAATCCGTTCAGCGCGGACAAGGGTGTTTCAGGCAGGTAGCTTCCCGTGAATGGAGCTGTTCCCGATGAAATCGATGTCGTTGCCACATCATCAAAAACGGAGTTGACGTAATGATCCCCATTTGCGCCATTGTCCGTGGAAAGCTCGACCACCGCGCCGGAAGGATGCTCAATGTAAAAATCCAGATCGCCGTCAAATGTATGGGTGATGTTGACTCGGACTCGCACCCCGTAAATCACCTCTGATTCCGGAATGGAAATCGTATCGATCACTTGGACAGGGCATCCGTCATCCGGGATCGAAAGTCCGGGCGAACTTGTATAGAGATACTGCCCGGAACAGAAACCTCCAGCTTGTGTCGGTGATGGAGTGGGAGTGGGGGGCGGAGTTGGATCAGGAGTAGAGGTGAACGATGCCGTGGTCGGTGTCGGAGATACGGGTGGGGTCGGAGTGCCGGTCGGATTGCTCACGGTGATGAGCACCTCGCTGTTGTCGGAGCAAAGACCGTCCGATACAGTGAGGACTATCATGTGCGTGCCGGTCGACAGAATGGCATGGTCGATCGCCTGATCGGAAACCAATCCATCGATGTCGCTGACCCATTGATAGGACAAGGGCTGATACTCCGGATCCGAAGAACCGGTGGCATTCAGGGCAACAGGAGAAACATGTGTTCCAGCAACCGGCGCTGAGATAACGGCATCAGGAGGTTGATTTGCATCGGGTTTCAGGTCGACATTTTTCTGTGTGGCACCCGCAACGGAAACCAGGCTCTCGTGCAATGCATATCCGCAAGCCCGGATCTCGAAACTCCACATCCCGTCCTGCAGGTCGGAGAACACGTAAAGCCCCTGATCGTTGGTCAGGGTTTCATAAAATGTACGAGACTTTTGTGGAACCTGTTGTTGGGGTTCCCATCGACCGCCCACCCCTCGAACACCTCTAGAAAGGCAATAATCCAATTCCTCCGGCTCAGCATCATCCTGATGCAATCCATCGAATTCCGTTCGAACGATTCCGGAGGTTAAAGCCGCCTTCGCGTCTAGAGACACTTGTATCTGGACACTCCCGTCATCATACTCATCGACAATCTCGACATGGAACGAACGCTCATCGTACGCATTCACCTCCGTCAGGTTGAATGCGGCATCATCCAGTTGAAAGCGACAAGCATAATGGATGTAGGCAGGTGGCGCAGTGCCCGGGTGACTGTCCCGAACCCGTACAGGGCCTCTGAGCGGCATCGTGCCTGCCAGGGCATTATCCGTGTAATCGATAACCACACCGGTCTCACCAGGAAAATCTCCCGGCAGATTCAGGCCATGATCGAATCCCAACGGCAACCGCAATGTGATGTACCAATAGGCGGTGCTGACCTCCGGATCATAGGCGATGATCGTTCGGGTTTCGGGTCCGGAACTCTGGTACGGATACAATCGAATCGATTTACTCTGACCGGCTGTCAGGGTTTCGGATACGAGTAATGAATTGTAGTATCCACGATACCAGCGCACGCGTGACGTCCACGGGATGGGATATGAGGGACGCTCTCCGTTTTCATGTATCCAGCAATCCGGCTCATCGGACCCGCAGGGTTGAACAAAAGGCACACATCCTCCGGTACGTGGATCTGGAGGAACAGTGTTGAGACTGTTGTACATCCCGACATCGAGCAACGCCCATTTTGCAGCCGTGCTGAGATCATCGACACTTTCATTCTCACAGGTGCCTCCGATGTACAAATCCTGAACGTAGTTTTCACCCATCGAGTGCATCAGTTCGTGAACAAAATTGCCGAGCGGACTGTACTCCGGACAGAGGGTCTGATAGCCGCTCTGTTTACCGTCCAGGTTGTGAACGGTGTTCCACATCGTCACCGGATTCATGTCGCAATCGGTAGCCCCGGTTATCGACTGAGGCAATCCTGCAGGAATCAACAGTACATGATCGAGATCTCCGTCGGCCCCGGGGGATCGGTCGTAGTTATCGAAGCGGTCAAGATCGGTCATCGCATAGTTGACAACCGAATCCGCGGCCGGCAATGCCCAATCCGAAAGATCATCCCGGATGGCGTTGTCATGGGGATACTGCAGATCCGATTGAGAGCAGTGAATTAGGACATTTACTCCTTTTTTTATCCGCATCCTGCCGTGCGAAATCTCATAAAAATAGTTGCGCACGCTAGCGGCCCCCGGAGTACTGTCGAACAGCAACTGATCGAACCATGCTTCATTATGGCCGGGATGAAAATCCAGATTGTCGAACGCGATGCGGATAACGGTCAGGAACTCGTCATCGACTACCACTGGCGATAACACACAGTTCCGTTCGACCGACACTCCGGATACCACATCGATATTCAACTCATAATCAGTCTCGAATCCATCTGCCCAGATCCCGATGTGGTAGCGTCCCGGGTCAAGATCCGGGATTTCATACTGACCGGAAGCATTCGTCACGGCGATCCCGGGAGCCGATCCACCGAAAACGGGAGGAACATCGATGAACACCGACGCACCCGAAATCGGCATCGAAGTCGTTCGATCTGTGACGATTCCGGTGATACTGCCCGATGAGACAATCGACTCGATTGAAACTCGTGCAGAGGGGATTGGCGAGACACCATGGCCTATGAAACCCGACAGATTGCCGGCGTCGACAGGAGAGGCCATGATGAGGGCTCCCAAGACCATCCAACTCCACGATACCCAATTCCTGTATGATCGCTGCAACTGGATCATTCGTTTCTCCCCGGACTCTCTACGGTATCCGATGCGCACTAGCGCCAACCGAATTCCACAAAATCGACACTTCCAATCAATTCACTCGTATCCTCATTCAGATACCCCAGATAAAAGCGAATCCCATTACCGCTTCCAACGCTATCAGGCCAGGGGAATCTCAGTACCTCGTCGAAATCGTGATACTCCGGCCCGATTCGTCGTTCGCTGAACCTGACATCCGGTTTCCATTCCGGATGGAAGTAATACTGACCAAAGACATCCAGCACAAGATACTGATGCAGTGCCAGATTTTGACCCGTTGCATTTTCGATTTCGAGTGTCAGAACGAATATCTCCCCGGACTCGAACATGTGGTCCGACAGAATCAATCGTGCCGAAAAAGATCCAGGGTCATGCGTACCTGTAGCCGCCGGGGTTGGAGTATCATACGACGGATCCGGCGTGTGTGTCGGGTTCGGAGTCGGGGTGATCGAGGGTTCGCCTGTAACGGTCGGGATCGGGGTATTGGTTGGCATCGGTGTATAGGTGGGTTGCCCGGGAGGCAATGTGGGTGTCGGAGTCGATGTCGGGGCGGGAGTTCCGAATGCGGTGGGTGTGCGTGTGGGTGTTCTTGTCGGAGTACGAGTGGACGGCCCCATTGTATGCGTCGGCGTCGGTATCCCGGGAGTCGGTGTGCGCGTGGCCGGGTAGGTTGCAGTCGGAATCGGGGTGTTGGTGGGAGGGCCGGGGGTCGGTGTCGCACCGGAATACGTGTAACCGCAAATGGAGATGTCATCGACATAGAATCCGAGTTCACTTCGATTGCTGTCTGAGATCAGATGCCATCTTACATAGACGGTCGGCTGCTGATCGGCGATCTCGGAGATATCCAATGAATGCTCAACCCAGGTTGAATCCATCGAGTACCCGCTCCAGATCGTCGTCCAGGAGGTACCGTTCGTGGAGACATCGATGGAGGCGGTGTCATAGTTGGTTTCGTTTTGCAGGAAACGCCAGAACATCAGATGCGTATCGATGACGTGCCGGCAATCGAAGGGAGTGGAGATGAGTTGATAATCGGCATAGTCCTCGTAGTCACCATCCAGATTAGTGCCATAGCAATTCGTCCCGGTGTGTCCACCCGAGATGCCTGAAGTGGGTTGTCCGAACGCCCATCCATCATCACCCCCCCAGTAATCATCGTTGATGATCTGGAATCCGGGGTTGATACTCAGACTATGGTAGTAGAGTGGGCAAATATAGACTCGATGACTGATACGTTGTCGGATGCTTCCTTCATCCGCGCAGAGTGTCTGGTCTGCGTCCATCATGAAGTCGAATCGGATGATGGTATCATCCGGACAGGCCGATGAAATCTGCACCCGAAAATGAGGCGACAACGATGTGGCAGTCGCTCCGTCAGCAATGTTACCGAATTCCGCAACCTCATCCAGAATGATAACATAAGGGCTCTGCGAACTGAGCATGGCTGAAACATTCGTTGTCGCCCCGATTGATGTGAGTTCCAGTTCGATACTGGCGGTTTCTCCGGGATCCAGAATGCCGTCGTTATCGCCGGAGGCATCGAGGATATCGCTGTCGGACACGTACACTCCGTGATAACCGATCGGGACCAGTTCAACTCTGACCTCTGCCGGTGAATTCAGTGTTGATACCGGAATCTCGACGGGTCGATATCCGTTTGCGGAGATCTCCAAGTGGTAATCACCCGGAGGCGTCAACCGGAAAAAGCTACCGAAGGAGTCTGTAGTCCTGGGCCACTCGCCGGCCTGGATAGGGATTTCGGTGATCGCCACCGTCGCAACCACGGGTTGACCGGTACACCCGTTGACAACATGCCCTTTCAGAGCCGGACCGTTCATTCGATTCAGCAGATACTGCCAGGCCGGTCGCAGGCGAAGACATGTGTCATCCCGCCATTGCTCGAAATCCGGTTGAAATCCCTGGTCGTCCGAATTGAGTTCGATCACGTATGAGAATGTCCCGTAGTACGCAAAAAAGGTATCGATGTCACCGCCGGGGGCCGAGTAAAGAATTCCCCAACACGTTCCGGGTTCATACCCCATTCCCCCATCGTCGCGCTCGATTCGCCCTGCCATCTGCTGCCCGATTTCGGATACGAGCGCATGCTCGGATGTCACTTCCGGACGACACCCGTAGGGATAGATTACCAATTCGGAGTAACTGTGATACGAGATGTCGAAGACCGGTTTTTGGGATGCCACAAAGCTCATCAGACGATTCGCACAGTAGGATGTCTCCGGTGCCTCCCCCTGATATGTCGGATCACAGGGGTTATCGGAAGCACCGCTGCACCCTGCCCACCGATACGGAAAATTCCGATTCGGATCAATCCCATAACAAGTGGAACCCGCCGGAGGCAGATGACGATCTTTTCGCCATCCGCTCGATTCGGTGAAGACATAGTTCGATCCATCGACGTTGACACATGGGATAATCCAGATCTCAAAGTCGTCAACCCACCCGGTTACGGTCGGGTGATTTCCATAGTTCGTGCATAAGTAATCGATGGTATCCAGAGCGACTTCGGTGCCCATCACTTCACGGGCATGCTGTTGTCCATTGAACAGAATTCGAGGTTCATCCTCTGCCAGACCCGCATTGTCGGAAATCTTTAGAGCCCATATCTCTCGACCTTCTTCGGATTGTCCGATGGACATGATCCAAGTGATCGAAGGATACGCAGTATGATACGATTGAAGCAGGGTGTCTATTTCTGCGGGGGAGTGGTAATCCGAAAGAGCCTTTCCTGGTTTGAACTGCTCCGGAGTCTTGAGAATCTCTACCGGCATGACCGACTTCAATCTGGTAATCTCGTCACGGTCAACCATTAGGTCAATGGTTTGATTCTGGAGGTCAACACCCGTCACATCATACTTCGGATTATCGCCGAATTCCTCAATGGCAACGCGGAAATCCTTAGGATGAATCCGCACCCAGAACAGAGCAAGATCCGCAGATTCAACCGGTGATGCCGTATAAATGCCGAGCAGCACCGGTAAGAACATGACGAGAACTTTATTCATAACCGAACTCGATGACCCCGACGTTACTCAGAAGATCGTACGTTCCCGGTCCGGTCATCAGATAGTAGAAGTGCAGGCCATTGGCCGTGCCTTCGACCTGCGGCCAGGTGAACGAGAAAATAGTCTGAGTGTACTCTCCGGTCTCCACAAATCGTCTCTTGAATTCGATACTGTTCGTCCAGGATGGATAAAACCAGTACTGCCCGTAAACCTCCAGAGCGAGGTATTCATCCACTGCGAGTCTTTGTCCGGCTCTGAACTCGTGGGTCATGAGCAGAAACGTATCACCCGTATGAAACACGGATTCAGAAAGCTCGAGCTCGATCGTGATCTCGGTGTCCGATGGAGTAGAGGTGGGCGTACCGGTCGGATAGGGTGTGTAGGTGGGCTCACCCGGAGGCGCGGTTGGCGTTGGGGATGGGGGATTGGGTGTATATGTCGGGATGGGCGTGTTCGTAGGCTCACCGGGTGCCGTTGTCGGAGTAACTGTCGGGGTGCGCGTCGGAGAAGGGGGAATCGTTGGTGTCGGAGTATGAGTTGGTGCGCCTGGTGTTGGAGTCGGTCCCGTGATCAGAGATATAGACTTGAAGTAGATGTCCGCCCACGTGCCGGTGTTATGCTCACCCTCGGGATAATGCGCAGTGTTGTTGTCACTGATAATCGGACCATCTGACCAGACAACAGGCAGGATGCCAGGGGAGTTATAGATTCGACACGGTACCGATGCAAATGCCGCATCATCATCTGCTTCCCAGTAGAGCTTTTGATCATCCGTGAGCACCGTCCACTCTTCAATCGTGTACCGTGAGTTCAGATCCGGACTGTTGTTTGCTGCACATTTGTTCCAGTAAATATTCCAATCCGCATCGCTTTCATTACTCATGGCTCCTTCCGCGAGCACATACAAGTTGCCGGACTCATCGATCGTGACCTGAGGAGCGAGTGTCAGCAACGGATAGGTCGCACTGGAGTTACCGAATACGGATTGCAGCAAATCTCCATTGAAAGTCAATGGGATTCTCCATGTCTGATCGGAGGCGGATTTCCATCTGAAATGGGTCACTTCTCCCCCATCTGGCGATGTGAGATTGTAGAAAAGGAACAAGTCCCCCTGCGAATTGAAAACCATCGATGGCATGTCGTAGTTCAAGCCCTGACAGGGTGTGGATGTCGAATTCACGCTGCCATTCGGGTTGATGTAAGCCAACTTCAGAGCATTTGCAGCGGTGGGATCCGTGAACGGCGTCGCCCATCCCACAACCCCCAACCCATTGACATCGTAGATGGTTACAGAAGTGCTGTTTTGACATCCATCATCCAACTGAGCCTGTGCTGTCCACGCGCCTTCCCACTTCTTGGCATAAAACGGTCCGTCGAAACCGGATGTGCCATCCAAACACGCCCACGCGACAAGCACATTTCCTTCCCAATCGGAGCACAGTGAAGGGAACGCTGCCTGATACGTTGTCGATGTTCCTGTAGAGAGAACCGTCGAGTTGCTCCAGGTGCCGTCGTATGATGCATACCAGATTTTGTAATTCTGGGCAGCCGTGGTCTGATCTCCATACCATGCAAGATGCAAAACATTGTTCTCGTCGATATCGATGGACGGCGAGTATGATCTGCGGTGATTCTGAACCAGTGAGGATGTCCTTCCGATTTCAGTCCATGCTGCACCACCATTCGCCGACATGCAGATCTTGACGTCTCTGGCCGGTGCGTCTCCGGCAATTCCATAAGCGCAATACAGAGTTCCGTTGGCAGATTGCACCACATTGCGTGAATTCCACAGCCGGGTCGGACCGTGCGGGTAGGTCGTATGTTCAATCAATGTCGTCACCGGATCGCCACCACCGGACTCAAAGACCGTGATCGTTCCGGATACAACCGTGTGAGATGCAGCATCGGTTACTGAAATAGTACAAGTTCCTTGCGAAACCGCGGTGAATAAACCTGAATTGCTGATTGTTCCGATGCCGTCATTGCTGGAATCCCACACATACGGGCCGACACCGCCCCTGACGGAAAACTGAAGAGTATCTCCGATAAACAATGAACCGGAGTTCGGAGTCAGAATCATGTATGAAACCTGGATGTTTCCGGATGTTGCGGAATCTCCGGTTGAATCACTGACCGAGACGGTCGTTGTCCCGGCTCCCACGGCGGTGAACAGGCCCGATGTTGCGATAGTGCCCACACTGTCATCCGCTGATTCCCATTGGTAGGGAGCTATACCGCCCGCAACGGTGAATTGCTGTGTTTCGGAAACAGCCATCGAGGCCGTTTCGGGGCTGATCATGAGACCTTGCCGGGTTATCATGACATTATCCAACGCGATGGCTGAATCCGTATCATACAACCGGTACTTAATCCGGAACTTGAATTGCGCAGTTTGATACTCGGTTGGGATCGGCACAGCCACATGGACACCTTGCAATACACCGTCGATTTCCGTGAAGGTGGTTCCGTCTGTGGAAAACTCAAGTTTTGCACGATCGAGTATATCCAATGCGAGAGTCGCATCATAGTTGAAGGTTTCACCGCGCGTGTTATCGACTGTTGGTGAGACAAGATAATAATACGTCAGGCCTGTATACGACAGATGAACCTGCCCACCCGAAACGGAACAGGTTCCTGCATCAAAGCTCCAGTCGGCAATGTTGTTATCATTGAAATCGTCCGACCAGATTGTAACCTGAGCGTAGATATTGATGTTCAGAGATAGAAAGAAGACCAGCGCTGTGAGCCACCAACAGAAACGTCTCATCGAAGAATCCTCCAAAAAAAGAAAAAATGAGTCAGGCGATGCATACGCAGACATGCCTGATTATGTTATAAGGGTGGATCTTAAAAATTACTTAACAGATCGAAAGTCATATTTTACAATAAGTTATTCGATATATCTCTCAGATTCGCGTCCAAGCCGGCTGCCCCGGTGCGATACGATTCGGTTCCGTCTTCACGCAATCCCTGCGTGTCATGCCCGTGGATCGCACATCCGGGAACACTATGATTGAATGATCCGTTGATACAGCCTACAGATGTAATCGCTCGGCTCGCTCTTCAGTTCCCTGTTCATCAGTTCCTGGAACTTCCTGAATTCTTCGATTGCCTGAAACCGGAGACCGGATTCGATCTTCCCCTTCATCCTGATTGCAATGGCATCCTCGTTGTAGGGATCCCGCTGAAGAACGAGTCCAGCCGTTTGGACGGCATCATCGGAAAAACCGGATTGAAGAAGTCGAGTCGATAACCGCAAGGCTGTATCCGTAAAATCCATCTGAACCCTTTGGCGAATGCCGGCAGCCCATTCATCATAAAGGTCTTCACAGAACAGTTCACCGATGTAGATATCAGACAACCGAACCAGATGTTTCCTTGCTTCCAGGAGATTCCCCGAACTAAGAGAGGATCGAGTAGCGTTCAGCTGCATTACGAACTCATCGTAATCCACTTCGGACCTTGGGGGTAAGATCAGATAGTAATGATGATCCTGACAAAAGAGATATCCTTTATCGAAGGCCTCTTTTATGCCCAAGTCCTCCGACTTCAACGCCATGCGGATGCAGTGCATCGCATGGTGCAGACTTTGAACTCCCTTCTCCAGATCCGAATCAGGCCAGAATAGATCCACCAATACTTCCTGATGTATCGGCTGTTTCCGGTGAAGCAACAGGTAACGGAAAATCTTTTTCGCTCTGTTGATCCGCCAGACACGATCCATCAGCGGCGCCAATGAACTTCCGATCCAGACTTTGAATGACTTGAAACACTGGATTCTCAGAGGTTCAGCTCCGGCAGACTTTCTTCTATCCAAAACATCCTGCGCCAGCTTCCTGATCAACGGTTTTCCCCGGAGCGTCAGTGCAGCCAGACGTTTTTGGACAGATTCGAGATTCCCGAATTGCTCAAGACCAAGAATAGCCACTTTCTGAATTTTTACATCACCAAGATCGATCAACGACTCCAGAAATTCGGGATCTTTGATCGTCGCCACCAGTCTGGCGGCGTACTCGGATTCGATATTTTCCTTTAGTGCACTCACCAGGAGCATGCGATAGTCCCGATGGCTGAGGAACAGAGTATGGAACTGGTGCTCCCGGGCCAGTTTCAGCGCTATCTTCAGATCCTCAAACGATTCGCTTGATGCGTCATGCAGACATCGCATCGCAAGATGCATTCGGCAATACGCCACTCCATAATGCCTTTTCATTTTGGAGAAGTATTCCATTGCCTGAAAAAGACAAACGCGGGCTTCATCCCATCGCTTCAGTTTTGTCAGCACCTCTCCTTTGTTTGTTATCGCCTGAGAAACTATCGTTTCCGATTCAGTTTGAACAGCCAGATTACAGTACTGATCGACACTTTCAATCGCCTTCTGTTCTTCGCCTCGCGCCGCATAATAACTTGTCCGGGCAAACAGAAGATTATGATGTGCATAGGAGTAGGGAACATCTGTCAACAATTCACTGATCCGGTCTATCAAATCCCGGGCATCCGCCCATCTGCCGGAGTCCGAGTATATGGACGCGAGGAATGTCATCGACGGGATCAGGTACACCTTCAGATCATACTCCTCACTCAAACGCCACACTCGATTGAATGTATGCTCGCTCGATTCTATCTCTCCCATATGGAAATAACAGATGCCCTGATTGAAGCAGCACGCACATAACTGCTCAATATATCCGTATTTTTCGTATATCGGTATTTGGCGCTCGTAAATCTCAGCAGCGTCACGAAACGCCCCGATCGTCATGTGAAACAAGGTCGCCAAGTTGGAGTATTCCCGAGCGATTTTCAACTGATTGTGCTGAGACTCAGCTATTGACAGACTTTGCAGAATCAGTTTTTTCAATGCCCCCAGATTGTCGGACGATTCGAAGAAGCGGAGCCAGAGCATTTCGATGTACAATCGACTGGTCGATATCGTGTTCCCGGCAATCTCCAATGCCTGTCGACAGGCTTGCTCCAGTTCTGCTCTTTTAGGCTCGAATTGCATGATATTGACTTTGTGCCAGCATGCATTCAAAGCTCCGTCACGATCATTCAGAGCCAGAAACGCAGAGATAGCCGAATCAGCAAACCGGATCGCTTCCACTCTGAGATTGTGCATGAACAGTTCTTTTGATTTTAACAGGAGGAGTTTCGGATGATCTCGATAGCATTCCTCCGGAATCTCGATGATGCACCGTATGATTCGATTTTCCCAGATGGAATCAACCTCGCCGTCAGTAATCTGCGTCAACAGTCGTATCGATTCACCGTACAATCCCGCTAGGTTGTACTGGTTGATCGCTTCAAAAAACTGCTGATTTCTTTCCAGAATCCGGCCGTATTTCAAATGATAACCACGCAACTCTTCAGCCGATTTATCTCTTTCCAACATGGAATAAGCACTGTTTCTCAACAATGTGTGGTATCGGTACGTGACCGGTAGCGTGGAATATAATGACGTCAGATAATTGTTTTGATGCAAATGCTCGAGAATTCGCGCACTGTCACTCCAGTCCAAAAATTCGTCGACCTCACTGACGATCAGTCGTTCGAAGAATGAAGTCATAATGATGAATTCACGGTAATCCGCCGGCATATCGAGAAGCACTTCCTGGATGATAAACTCCAGCGATCTTGTCTTGTTTTCCTGGCTTGCGATGGTCGCCAGATCGACGGTAAACTCAGCGACACCCTTCGATCTGCTGAGAAGCAGAACAATGATACCGATCCATCCGTCCGAAAGCTGATACAATCGAACATTCAGATCGAGATGCGGTCCCGGAATATTGAGAAGATCCAGTAACTGGGTGATTTGTTCAGGGCGGAACATCAGTTCCTGCTCGGAAATCTCATTCACCCACCGACGCACACGCCACTGTGGCAATTTCCTGAACAGGTATCCTCGGCGACTGCTCAGGACGACATGCCAACGCGAAGGAAGTCGATCGATCAGGAATTCAATCAACTCATTGATTGCAGGAGACTCGGAGACAGTATGAAAATCATCCAGAATCAGAACGCACGGATCACTTTCTAGAAGCATTTCGATCAGCAAATTGGCCAATATACGCGTATCATGAGCCGAGTTGGCGCGATGGGTCAGAAACCGTTCCAATTTGTCACCGGCATTCCGGTGCTTTCGCTGAATTGCGCATAGAAGAAGGTATACAAAATCAGTCAGATCAGAATCGCTTTCATCCAGATTGATCCATACGACATCCCGTTGCATTCGGGAGATGACCTGCATCAACAGTGTTGTTTTACCTGTCCCCGCTCCGCTCGAAATCATCGTCAGTCTGGAGTCAAAACGGGACACGATATAGTCGGAAAGATCGGCGCGATGCAGCGTCTGGGCCAGAGTGTCCAGACTCGGTGGAGTTACTTTTGTGAGTGGTACCCCTGGTCTAACTTTCATAAATCATTTGTCCGGATGCGGAACCTTCTTCAGTATACAAAGTTTAATCCGAAAAGCAATCCGGATGGCGTCTGAAGAACAGATGATCCCTGATTTCCAACTGGATATGAACGAGCAATCGGCCTGGGTTCAGGGTGGTATCACATCGGATGAACAGGTCAGATAGGCTCTTGACAAATCGCTCCGAACAATCACCGAAAAGGTCACTGCCCTCTTACGAATGTTGAAACCGCCTTCAGCGCCGCTTCCGATATGATGTGCCCGCCATCGAACTCAACATACTCGACCGGGTTCCCATTCTTCGTCAGAATATCCCGGGCGGTCCGGCCTTCGTCCGTATTCACGATCCGATCCTCTTTGCCGTGAGCGATCAGGATCCGGACTTTTCGGGCACTCTTCATTTCCGCCGGCGACAATGCCTCGGCGAACAACTTCCCGCCGATCGAAACGATCCCATCAACTTTTTTCGGGTGTTTGAGACCGATTACGAGCGACTGCATGGCGCCCTGAGAAAATCCCATCAGGTAAACGGATGAAATGAGATAGTCCTTCCGGATCTGTTCGATGGAATCCAGCACATACGCTTCGACGAGTATATTCGATGCTTCCTGGAGTGACTCTATCTCCGCTTCCGGAATGGCATTATCCGGAATGTCCACGGGGATCCAACTGAATCCCCCCGTCTTCCCCGGCAGCGAATACGGCGCGCGCAGACTGACATAAATGAAATCCTTCTGTTCGAATCGATCCCAGATCCCGCTGAAATTGACCGCATCGCCGCCGAACCCGTGCAGACCGACGATCAGAGGGTACTGTTTCGTTTTATCGAACGAAGCGGGAAGATGGATATGCCCCGGGAAGAAGGACGACGCCTTGAACATCCGGTATGTGCCGGCCTGTTTGTTTCTAAGCTCGATCTGCTTCGTCACATCGCTGATCACCCCGGCAACCGCCGGTTTGCTCCGGACACCATCAAAATCAGAATCGCGTTCGATCTGCTGAATATCGGTAAAACCGGCGGCTACGGCCCGTTTGAGATACTTTGCCGCGAGCACGTCGTCGCCGAGCAGCGCGTAGCAGCACGACAGATTGTAGATGGCAACGGCGTTTTTGATGTCATGCTGCAGATACGCCAGATAGAATCGGGCGGCATCCGTATAGTTCTTCGAGGAGTAAGCCGCCTCCGCCTTTTTGAGGAGATCCTGCAGATCCGTGTCGATAAAATCACCCGCCGCGGGTTGCATCGGATCGATCGTATAGGGCGTCGATACGTCGGGAGGTTCGGTCTGCCCCCCGGTCGCGTTCTCCGTTTCCGCTCTCACTCCCGCAAGACACAGAATGATGATGAGAGGTATCCACCGTTTCATTCCGATTCTCCTTTCCCTTGTCGATGACCGGGGTCATCGGATGTTCCAGCCACCATCGTCGATGCGTTCCGCACATACTCCTCCGATATAATATACGCAGGACAGCTCTGAAAGATATCCCGATCGATCGCAGCGATTTCGCACGGGAGCTAAATGATGCGCATACGGGTAGGGAGTTGAGTAAGATCGCGCAGGTCGGATTTGTTTTGGATGTGGAATTGCGCTTTTGGGCAGTAAAAATCAGTTCGGGAGGGGATGGTTAACTGATCGAAACCGACGATGATACTGGTGATACGAATTCCGGATCGCTGACCTCTCCTGTAACTGCGATTGGCGACCATTCGATACTGATGTTTAGTAGTTGGAATCAGACCGAAGGCACCAGTGAGGGTCTTGATAATCGGAGGCATAGAGCAGATCACCTCGAACGAAGAAGCGGCTAACAACCGTATGAACCACGACCTGCCTCCGCGCTCAAGAATAATTATGTTTCTTGGATTCGCAGCGCAATGACGGTGCGAGATGAACCCCGTTTTGCGCCATAAAACTTGAAACAGTGCGAGCCATGGTATCAGAAGCTGAACCGATCTTGGTGAAGTCAAAGTCAGAGCGAGGCTAACACCGGTGCGAAATCGCCGGTGGTTCCTCATGGAGTCCGGGATCGCATCCGATTACTGGGAGTGCATCTGCGGGGTCCAAGCTCCCCGGGGATCAATCGCCAAATTCCCGGATTCGCCTGGCGAACGGTAGCTCTCCAAGACCTGAGGCGATGCCTTGCGATTCATCAGAAGATATGGTCCACTAAACAAGATGAGAAGAAACGTGCTGAACTTTATTATTGGCATAGACGGGTCGCTATGCACCAGCCATCGCGTGAATTCAGCCGGTATATCCTTCGGCAAGCAGGCCTGCCGTCGTCTTTTCGGCTGATCCGTGATCCCGCTAACCAGAAGAACGGTAGGAGACTCAATTGAAAAGGCAGATCATAACATCCATGATGATAACTTCTATGGTTCTTGGTGGATTACTTTCTGAGGGGATAAAAGCTGAAGAAAAAGGCGAAAAAGCGAATTCGGATTTAGCAGGAATCAAACTTTTGTACGAACTCACCCTTCCAGAGTGCATAACGACATTTTCAGTTAAAAAAGGCAAGGATGGAAAAAATGAGATTGATAAGATTCTTACGATTGCAGGCATCTATGAGATAGATGATATTAAGCATGCCAAAGAGATACAAAAGCGAACAATGGAATTGCCAATAAAATCAAGGTGTTACCCTTCGTCTGAGTCATTCAGTCCTGATGGGCAATACGTGGCTTATTGCGACAAATTTGAAGAGCGGAGTAAAGCCTTTATAATATATGATGTTAAGAACAACTCTCGATCACAAATCGAAGCCGGTCTTTTTGGCGCATTTTCAGATCGAACGGTCATGTTTCATGCCTATATAAATCAAACACTCATTTCTGATTATTCCGGTAACAAGGTCTCTGAACATACAGGAATGCTTTTTATAAAAGGTTTTAAAGATGGATTCGTATGTAAAGGAGATGGTCCACAGTTCTTTTTTTTAAATGCTCAAGGGCAGATAAATGCGAAAAGAGAACATCGTTCACCTGGTATCGCTTATGATGTAGATCAAAGAACTGGAATCACAGCAATTGTAATCCCAACAGAGTCAAAGCTGATAATTTACGAGGGCTGTGGCAACCTCAAACAAGATTTCATTCTACCAGAGGTTGGTTATATGGCAGGAATTGGTTTATCTGAAGGTGGCGACTATGTTGTAGTCATTGGAAAAGGGTGGATCAGATTTTTTGATGTCAATGAGAAAAAGGAGATTTGGAAAAGAGACTTCACATCGGGCGACCGATTTGTTGGGTCAGGTTCAACGGTGCCAGTCTCCGTGGATGGAAAATATTTGATTGTTTATGGCTGTACCGCACCCGGTTTCTTGGACACAAGTTTGTACATGATGATGACCTCGCGAC